>JAAZIF010000126.1 GCA_012510335.1 Methanomicrobiales archaeon
AACCTGAGGTTACCTGTAGCCCCGAACGTCCAGATGTCGTTCCAGATGAAGTTGTTCACGATCGATAGTTCGATCGCGATCGCAGCAGAGATGAGGTAGTAGAGGCCGGCGAACTCAGTCAGGGCGTATAGGAGCCCCATATTAACAAAGATTCCGGAGATCCCGACGAGGCCGAACCGGACGATCCTCATCCACTCTTCCCAGACCGGCCCGGCGCGGCGAGCGACTGCAAAACGAGCGATCCCGGCACACTGCCTGAGGTAATCGGTCATGGTATCCAATCGCAGTTTGCTCTCCCCCTCCTCCCGGTCCTTGAAGACGAAAGGAATCTCAACGAATGACTGCCACTCCCCCCTGCCGAGAACCTCCATAAGGATCTTGTAACCCCGGGGCGCAAGCGGGGCGCCGGCAACAACCTCGCGTCGAACAGCGAAGAACCCGCTCACGGGATCGGTGACATCCGGAAAGAGGATGCGCCCAAACGCGGTGGCCCCGAGCGATATGACCCTTCGCTTGAACGGCCACTGCTCGATATCCCCACCCTTCATGTACCTGCTCCCGATGACGATATCAGCGCCGTCGCGTATCGCCTCGTAAAACTCCGGGATGAGTCCCGGCGGGTGCGAAAAATCGGCGTCGATGACCTGAAGGACATCCGAACGCGCTGCCCCAAACCCTTCGACTACCGACTGGGAGAGGCCGTGATCCTCAGTTCGCACGATGAGGCGCACGTTGTCGCTCTTGCCGGCAATCTCCTTCACGATCTCGATTGTGCGATCTTTAGAGGAGTCGTCGACTACCAGGATCTCCCCGTGGATGCCGCTGTGCCGGAAGACTTCATTGACCGCTCCGATGATTGAGGCGATATTCTCCTCCTCGTTAAAGGTCGGGATGATCACCGAGAGATCGCAGGTATCAGCCAAGTCTTCCCTCCCCTAACCCGACCTGAAGAGATATATCCCCATGTGCTGCCCGGCAAACTCCGCATTCTTATCAAGCCAGTCAAGCGCATCGCCGGTGGGATCCACGGCGAGAATATCCCCTGTTAACACATAGAATGCGCGCTGGCCAGGATACCCGTCCCGGATCGCCTGGAGGTCTTCTCCGGTATTCGCCCCGAGTTCTATGGTTCCGTCGGTCGCATTGCTGTAGTAGTAGTCGAGCGGTTGCGCCATATACGGCGGCAGCACGACGATCAGGTCTCCCTCCCCGGTTATCCCGCTGAGTTCTGAGGAGAAACCCCGCCAGTCGTTCTTCTGGGGTGTCGTGTAGTAAGTCGCAAGGAAGGGCATGCTGATGAGAGCCGCCACCACGATAGCGATATAGACCATCCTCCTGTCCTGGACGAGGGCGGAGAGCGCGGGATACACCGATGCTATACCGACGAAGTAGAGCGGAAGGAGGTAGATGAGGTAGCGTGGAACCATCGGCATCCTCGAAGAGAGGATGAGGCTTGCCACGAGCGGGAGAACCATCATGAATATCAGGAGGAGCGCCCCGTTCCTGTCCTCGCGCCAGGTGTAGACGACACCGAGCAGGAAGAGGATGATGAAG
>JAAZIF010000127.1 GCA_012510335.1 Methanomicrobiales archaeon
GGCATCTTCGAGCCTGTATCCCTCTACGAGACCCGAGTAGTCCCTCCCGAACTGCTCGCCGAACTCGCGGCCGGCCTTTATGAAGACATCCCGGGCGCGATGCATCGCCCGGTCGATCTCGTACCGGAACTCCATGTAGTACTCGGGGGTCGCGTACATTCCCATGCTCAGCGGCTTTGCAGCGTCCAGCCGGTGGTAGGGAGTGAAAGCCGGCAGATAGGCGTCCACCTCCTCCTGCGAGGGGAGATCCACCGGCTCGTAGGTGTGCGTGAGGATGAACCCATCGAAGCAGACGAACGCCGGCAGGAGGACGTCATGGTCTTCGCAGACCTTGTAGGCGATCACGTGGAGATCGGCGGTCTCCTGGTTATCCTCAGCGTAGAACTGCAGCCACCCGGAGTCGCGCAGGGCTATCGAGTCCTGCTGGTCGTTCCAGATAGAGAGCGGCGCGCCGAGAGAGCGGTTTGCGATCGTCATAACGATCGGCTGACGCATGCCGGAGGCGTTGAAGCAGACCTCAGCCATAAGGATGAGGCCCTGGGAGGTCGTCGCCGAGTAGACCCGGGAACCTGTTGCGCTCGCGCCGAGGCAGGCGGAGAGGGCCGAGAACTCACTATCGACCGTGAGATACTCGGCATCGAGTTCGCAGTTCGCTACCATCTGGGCAAGATCCTCGACGATATGCGTCTGCGGCGTGATCGGGTATGCGGAGATCACCTGCGGCCGGCAGCGTTTCACGTTCTTGGCCACCGCGTGCGATCCTTCCATAATCTCAAGCATTATTTCTCCTCCTTCTCCATCCGGATCGCATCCTTCGGGCAGATCTCTTCGCAGAGGCCGCACCCCTTGCAGTAGTCGAGATCGGGCTCGAACATACCCTCTTCGTTCTCGTGGACACAGCCCTCGGGGCATACAAGGGCACACATGCCGCACCGGTTGCATGCCTCAGGGTCAAATACCGGTCTGAAGACCCGCCACGCGCCGGTCTTGTTCTCATGTGCCTTCCCCGGGGGCGCGGCACATCCGACTCCAAGCGCCATTAAGCGAGCCCCCCGATCAGTTTGAACGCACGCTCTGCTGCCTTTACGTTCTTGTCGGCCATGCTCCCCGAGAACCGGTTCCGTAGCGCGTGTTCCAGGGACTCGAGTTTGATCTCGCCCGTGGCCGCGGCGAAGGCTCCCATCAGGGTCGTGTTGGTGATGGGCACGCCCAGTTCCTCAAGCGCGATGGTTGTCGCATCGACGATATAGACCTTCACACCCTCCGGGACATTGGAGTCAAAGTCCGCCTTCTCGGTGTTGACGATGGCGACACCACCCGCCCTCATACCCTTGAAGACATCGACATCCCCGATCAGGGTCGAGTCCTGCACGATGATGTAGTCAGGCTCGTAGATCTGGCTGCGCAGCCGGATCTTTTCGTCGCTGAAGCGGACGAATGCCTGCACCGGGGCACCCCGCCGTTCCACACCGAAGGCAGGGAACGCCTGGGCATACACACCTCCCTCGAACGCTGCGAAAGCGATGAGCTCGGCGGCGGTCACGGAGCCCTGACCACCCCTCCCATGGATTCGTAACTCTCTCAAACAAAAACCCCGTTCTAATCTTAACGATTAATAATATAAATACACCGGCACTCCGCTCGTGCAGCGGGAAGGAAACCTGCTGTAGACGTATGATACAAACCTTCTCGCGCTCCCGGGCGACCTTCTTCTCAAGGAGCACGCACCCCATGCCTCCCACATCCCGTGAATCCGATACGCCCGAAAGCGGCAGATCTCCTGCAGGGTGAACTGCCACGCGCTCCCGGGCGGAGACTTCCTGTTCCGTCCCCGCAAGTACCTCTTATCGTTGCGCGCGCGGATCTATTAAGTAAATGTAATATACTTTACTTTAATAAAATGTAAACAAGAGGTTGTTTAATCATGAAAAATAATTTGAGACTCTCCCGGGGCAGGGCATTCAGAGCAACCGGTTTTTTACTCTGGAATGTATAACATTTTCGATAAACAATCTCTTTAAGTTAACGATATATAATTGAAATTATGATTGTTTACATGATTTTTCCGGTTTCGAGTGCATCAACACCCGGATGAAATGATGCACCATGGGCAC
>JAAZIF010000128.1 GCA_012510335.1 Methanomicrobiales archaeon
AAGGTACGTCGGGTTCGGCGTGCCCAGAAGAGGGATAGGCTAGGGAAACACCCATCCGTTCTTGTAGCCCAAAACGCTGCTGCAATTTCTTGCCTCCTAGTCTAACTGTTTCGTCTTGTTTAGCCGTTCACAAGCCCCTCCCTTCAGGGAGGGGTAGTTGACAAGAACACCTTATCCATAAGGGATTATGATTCAAGATATTTAATTTGATGCAATTTATACTCCAGTTAGCTGATCTGATTTTACTTAACCGATTTGATTTTACAGATTGCCAGCGGTATTTAAGATCTGTGGTGTTACCACAGGATCCGCTACCCGGACATCAACAGATGGAATCTTTCAGGGATTAGCAGGGAAAGGAAGTATAATTACTTGCGTAACTAATTCAAAGCATACTTTGAACCCGGGGTGTGGTCGCCGCCTCGCCAGGAAAGACAGGAGTATATGCCTTACGACTGTGTTCTGCTCATACCCGGTCATACAGGCGTTAGAAAATCAAGGTTCTAAAAGGTATCGCCACAGACTATAATTGTGCAGGGATTAGCCGCGCCGCAATCGCTCCATCTCGTCCAAGAGCTCGCGGCGGAACCCCTCGATGCGCTCGTTCACCATCCGGACGAAGGGTTCCTCCTCGTAGGAACTATAATATGATGGCGGGCGGCACCGTGCCTCCTCAAGCGCCCGGGCCTTCGTCAATTCACCGACAACAGACTGGGCCATGTTCGAGTACTCGCCACTCTCGACCTTCTCCCTTAACCACCGGTAGAGGTGGCCGGGCAATCGCACACCCACCTGCTTGCTTGAGATGTTATCAGGGGACTCCATCTTTCAATTGTACAGGTATCCACTGGAGCAATTATATTGTGTCGTTTTTATTTTTCTGCCTAAATACCACTGGGTATCTATCGGTATCATTAAGACCCTGGAAGGCCATGCCGTTAGCATGGAGCAGGACTGGCTTACCATTCGGAAGGCAGAAACAAAGCAGGATTGCGTAATTTCCGGTATCAGGAGGGAGACGTATGTGCGGGCCAGAACAGGCTTCGAATTCAGCGCCCCCGCTGGATGATGCCGGCGAAGGCGCGCCCATCCCCTGCCCCTTCTGCGGGTGCCGGCATCACATAGAGGATGCCATCGCCATCGATCCTGAGACTCACTCCATCCACCAGTGCCTCAGGTGCGGCCTCCGGTTCGATGACCGGAGAGCGGTATGCTCCCGGTGCGGATCACCGGGCGAGTTTCTGGGGAATGTCATTGTGCCGGGCCGGGGCCTGTATGTGCAGTATAGGTGCCATGGGTGCGGCCATGGCTTCATGATCCGGATCGCTGACGGTTGATGCCCCGGGCCTGACGATGCATCAGAGGCATGTCCCCGGACGATCCCCGACCGCAAGGGGTGATCGCCCGGTTCCGCGAGGAGTCCCCGGAGGAGTGGAACGCCCTGGTGTAGAAGCTTACCGCGTCGACGAAGGCATAACCTTCCCTCTTTTTTAATTAATAACCATAACGTCCCGACAAATTTGCCGGGACGTTCTTCTATTGCCATGGAGCCCCGTCACGCATCCACGGTGCTGCTCTCATGCAGGTAGGTACCTGAAGCCCGAGCTATGGATGGCGTCATGTTTCAGAACATACCCCGGCGCTACGTGTCTTTTTTTAGTACGGATTAAGAACCCCATCTCGTAGTTCCCGGCGAGGGATGCCTGCTTCACCTCTCAGGATCGGGGAGTAACCTGAGGGCGGGTCGCCT
The DNA here is from genome assembly GCA_012510335.1 of Methanomicrobiales archaeon. GTDB lineage: Archaea > Halobacteriota > Methanomicrobia > Methanomicrobiales > Methanoculleaceae > Methanoculleus. The sequence goes on from JAAZIF010000128.1 coordinate 1,751, forward strand.
CACGTCCCGATCGTCCAGCTGCTCATGTAGGTCTCCTGCTCAGGCGTCAGGCGGTCGATGGAGAGGCCGAGCGCGGTGAGCTTCAGTCGCGCCACCTCCTCATCGATGGCCGAGGGGACATCATGCACGCCGGGAGCAAGCTTTCGACCGTGTTTTGCTATAAATTCTGCAGAAAGAGCCTGGATCGAGAAGCTCAGATCCATCACCTCGATGGGGTGGCCCATGCCCTTCGGTGTTGCGAGGTTCACGAGTCTTCCCTCGGCGAGGATGTGGATGGCCCTGCCGCCGAGGATGTAGGTATCGATGCCGTCCCGGTGGATGGTGGAATCGGCGTGCGATACAAGCCACTCAACATCGATCTCCACGTTGAAGTGCCCGGCGTTGGCTAGAATAGCCCCGTTCTTCAGGTTCGCGAAATGCCGCTCCGTGATGATGTCCACATTTCCGGTGGTGGTGACGAAGATATCGCCGAGAGAGGCCGCCTGGTCCATCGTCATGACGTCAAATCCATCCATATGTGCCGCGAGAGCCTTCCTGGGGTCGACCTCGGTCACTATGACGCGGGCACCGAGGCTCCGCGCCTTCTGCGCAAGCCCCCGGCCACAGAATCCATAACCCGCAACGACGATCCGTTTGCCGGCGATGAGGACGTTTGTCGTTATCATGATAGACGCAAGCGAACTCTCCCCGGTTCCGTGGACGTTGTCGAAGTGGTGTTTCATCGGGGTGTCGTTGACGGCGAGTACCGGGAACGCGAGCGCCCCATCCCGGGCCATAGCCCGGAGCCGGTGGATACCGGTCGTGGTCTCCTCACACCCCCCGATGATCGAGTCCAGGACTTCACGCCGCCCGGTGTGGATGCGGTGGATCAGATCCATACCATCGTCGATGGTTACAGCAGGCCGGGCGTCGAGCACCCGATCGATGGCAGCGTAATACTCCTCGACGCCGGCGCCGCGCCGTGCATAGGAATGGACCCCCTCACGGGTATTGAGCGCCGCCGAGACATCGTCCTGGGTTGAGAGGGGGTTGCACCCCGTTATATGAACCTCCGCACCGCCTGCCGCAAGGGTCTCGACCAGCACCGCGGTCTTCGCCTCGACATGCAGGGCCATGCCGACGGTCATGCCGGCAAAAGGCCTCTCCTCACTGAAACGTTTCCGGATGGATGAGAGTACCGGCATATACTGCCCTGCCCACGCAATCTTTAGATCTCCAGACTCCATAAAATACACCAGACCGGTTTTCTGCCCGGATATTCCTCCGGTTTGCCTGTAGAGGTTTATGCCCGGATTACTTAAACCTGAGGTTATGCGGATCCGGGCTTTTGAGGTGCAGGGATACGCCCGGGGAGCGAAGGCACGGATTGTCGCCGGCGCATATGCTCCCCCTCTGAGACCGGTCCGAATGGGTGAGCCCCTGCGTGAGAACCCGGAGCGGTTACCCCCGGTGCTCCGTCAGGCCCCTGCGGGGGAGCGCTCACCCGTCCCGGGGTCTGCGGCACCCCGGACTTTGCCTGTGAGATCGGTATATAGCGCCTCGATCTCGCGGACGATAGCCTGCCAGCTGTACCTGGTCCGGACGAGTTCCTCCGCCTGGCCGCCGAACCTGGCCCGCAGGGCATCGTCGATGAGCAGTCGCTCGATGGCGCCGGCGATGGCTTCCTGGGTGTATTCGGTGTTGAATCCTGCGGTTCCCTCGATCCACGCGAGCAGATCCCCCCGGTCGGTTGTCACGATGGGCGTTTTACAGAGGCATGCCTCGAGGAACGTGATCGGGAAGCCGGTAAAACTCGGTGTGACGAAGACATCGGCGTCGGTGAACGCCGCCATCTTATCCTCCCCGCTCACAAAGCCCGTGAAGATCACCCGGTCATCGAGGTTCAGCGACCTGACCCTCTCTCTGAACTCTTCGTTGTGACCCATATCCCCGCCGACCAGCATGAGGACAGCGTCGTCGAACTCACGGGCGACCTCCGCAAACGATCGGATCAGGAGATCGATCCCCTTCGTCGGGTCGAGTCTTCCCAGGTAAAGCACGACCTTCGCGGTGTCGTCGATGCCCCACTTCATCCGGAACCCCCCTCGGGCCGGGAGGTCCGGGTACTCAGTGAAGTCGATGCCATTTGGGATTATAGCGATCTTCTCCTCATCGACGCCGAGTGCGCGGTAGCGTTCCGCCTCGGTCTCGTTTAGCGCGATCACCCCTGCAGCGCCGAGGATAACTTTCTTCTCCCAGAGCAGATCGAAGAGCCGTTTCATCCGCATGGATCCTGTATCCTGCGGGAGCGCCCCGTGTGCCTGGAGCACGTAAGGCACGCCGTACTTCCTCGCATAATGCGAGGCGATGACGGTGAGCAGGGTGCGGTGGTCGTGGATGTGGACAACATCGAACTGCGCAACCTCCCTCCTCGCGACC
>JAAZIF010000129.1 GCA_012510335.1 Methanomicrobiales archaeon
TCCTTGCCACCTGCCGGGAGCTCGCCCGCGACGGTGTGGCGATCGACCGGGTGAGCGAGGACGAGATCCTCGCCCTCCTCTCCGCCGTGGAGGCCGGGCGTGCTGCAAAAGAGGCTATCCCAGACCTCCTCACTGAACTTGCGCGGACGGCGGGAGAGGGGACCGGGAGACCACAGGAGCGGGTGGATGCTGCCATCGAAAAGGTGGCCCCCACGGTCTCGCAGGCTGATGTTGAGGCGATCGTGCGCCGCATCGTCACCGAGCGGGAGGCGTTTGCCCGGGAGCGGGGCATGGGCGCGCTCGGTCCCCTGATGGGCGTCGTCATGCAGGAACTCCGGGGGAGCGTTGACGGCAGGGTCATCAGCGAGACCCTCAGGCGCGAGCTCAAGCGACTGCTCACCTGACTTTCGCAGGCCCGGTCACCTCCCGGGTTACTTTTATCTTTGAGCCTGTACATAATTGTAAAGGAGTTTTATCCATGGGAAAGACAGGAAGTACACAGTGGGTCCAGGTTAAGGGTGTGAAGGGGCAGATACGGCTCGTCTCCTCAAGAGAGGGTGAGGTGAAAAAACCCGGTCCGAACCAGCGGTTCAAGCCGGCGGCCGATATCGCCCGGCAGGCGAAGCGGGAAGGCCAGGACTTCCGGCGCGGCCGGCGCGGCGGCGGGCGCAGCAGGGGCCGCGCTCCCACGGTGGATGCGCGGGTACGCCGGAGGATGCCGCGCTCAAGGACATCTGCTCTCGGAACCAAACAAAAATCGAGATAGCCCCTTTTCTTCCCCTCTTCAATACCTTTTATAGTTGCGAGATCCAGTATGTGATATGGATCTTAAGTCCGCCATAAGGACGTATCAGTTTGCCGAGAGAGCTAAATCTGAACTGATCATCGGTTCCCATATGATAACAGCACTGGTACAGTTCCCGAACCAGGAGAAGCCCGGCGGGAAGCGGATGCTCCTGATGATGCTTGAGTCGATCCGGACGGAGCTCGAATTCGCACATCGTGATACGCGGAGGAGAGAGTTTCGAAATGCCATCGATCAACTCAACGAAGCGATCAGCCTGATCGAGAGTATGGAACTGGGCGCTGCGTCGGAGCGGATGAGCCGGGCTATAAGCGCCTCCACGACCGCAGCCCAGGTCGCGTGGGATACGCTCAAAGAACATGGACTCCTCTGAGTTTCTTCACTTCCTCAAAGCCCGGTCATCAGTCCGTAACTACACCGGGGAGCCCCCTGGCCCGGAGGATATCGACTACATCCTGGCCTGTGCGAGCACTGCGCCGAGCGCCGGGAACCGCGAGGCCTGGGACGTCATAATCGTCACCGATGAGGATATAAGGATAGATCTTGCGCTCGCGGCTCTCGAGCAGGAGCATATCAGGGAAGCTCCGGCGATCTTTGTGGTCTGTTCGAACTACATACGGTCGATGTCCCACTACGGGGAGCGCGGGATCCTCTACGCGCTCCAGGACGCTGCCATCGCCTGCACATACATGATGCTCGCTGCACATGCCCGATCCCTCCACTCATGCTGGACCGGGGCATTCAACGAGGATGCCGTGCGCGAGATTCTCTGCCTCCCCGAGCATGTCCGCCCGGTTGCACTCCTCGCGGTCGGCAGGGGGGCGCCGCCGCTCCGGTCTGTAGGGAGGATGCCGGTTGAGGAGCACACACATCGTGAGATCTGGTAGGATACGAGATTATGTCGGATTATCTGGTTACACTTGAATCGGCCTGGGTTATCAAGGACGTTAAGTCTATGGGCGATGCCGTAAGTATCGCGATCAGCGAGGCCGGGAAGCGGTTAAACCCTTCGGCGAAGTTTGTGGAGATCGAGGCAGGGATGAGCGCCTGCCCCTACTGTGAGGGGGAACTGAGCAGCGCGCTCGTTGTCGCCAATACCGCTCTGGTCGATCTCATGCTTCAGATCAGGGTCTTCCGGGCGGAGTCAGATGAACACGCGACCCGGATAGCAAAGTCGGTCGTCGGGAAGGCGCTCCGGGATATCCCGTTGAAGATCCTGGAGGTGCAGGAGATATGATATCAGTTGTCGGGCATACCGCCATAGATCACCTCTTCCAGGTGCCGGACCTCCCCGGGAGGCACAACTCGACCTACATCACGGATCATAAGATCTACTTCGGCGGCGGTGCGGCAAACATAGCGGCAGGGATAGCAACCCTCGGCGAGAAGTGCCGGTTGGTCTCTGCGGTCGGCAGCGATTTCCCCGGGAGCGAATATGACCGCTGGCTCCGGGATCTCGGGGTCGAGCAGGACTTCATGGTGGTTGACGGTGCCCGGACCGCGACCGCATACGTATTCACGGATGATGCCGGCGACCAGGAGACATTCTTTGAGTGGGGAGCTTCGGTCGCGTTTGCAGAGGCAGAGGCTCCTGTCCTCGACTTCGTCCATATGGCTACGGCCGACCCGGACTTCAACGTCCGGGTGGCCGAAAAGAGCAAATTTGCGTCGTTTGACCCGGGCCAGGATCTCCTCCGCTACACGCCGGATGCACTTGAGATCATACTTGCAAACATCGATATCCTCTTCTCGAACAACCACGAGATGGACCGTATGTGCGATATGCTCGGGCTTGAGCGCCAGGCGCTTATAGCGTCAGTCCCGATGGTTATAACAACCCATGGCGCGAGGGGGAGCGCCCTCTACATGGAGGGCGAGGAGCATCATATCCCGGCAGTCAGGGTGGAGGCGGTCGACCCGACCGGTGCCGGCGACAGTTACCGGGCAGGGTTCCTGACCGCGTTTCGGAAGGGATACGCACCGCTCGACTGCTGCCGCGCGGGAGCGGTGGTATCATCCTTTGTCGTCGAGCGGGTAGGTACCCAGACGAACCTCCCTGACTGGGAGCGGATGATCGGGCGCTACCAGAAGGTCTTTGGTGAGCCCGGAAGAACTGCCTGAGTTATGGGGTACGTGATCCTGAAGACCGCCAGGAGCATGCCGGAATCCGGGGGCGCCTGATGGAGTCCGGCCCTGACATGCGCGTCGAGCGTCTCACCCGCTACTTCTTCGTTGCCCCATCCTGGTCGCGATCGCTCTTCATCATCATCGTGCTCGGGTTCCTCATCGACTGGACCACATACCGGGCGGGAAGCAACTACTTTCTGCTCGGCACTCTCGGGTTCTCTGTCCCGGCACTGATCGCCTTCCTTCTGACGATACCGATAGTGAAGGCTTCCGGTCGGGTGATAACCCCCAATCGTTCTGCTCTCCTCGCCCTGACCTGCACGGTCCTCTCCATTATCCTGAGCCTCGCTCTGACCCAGATCTTTGGTAAGGCGCTCTTCCCCGCGCTTTACGCTGGTGCCCTGGGCCTGGTATTCGGTCTCCGCCTGCTTGTTCTCGTCGCCGTGGCGGATTATCGGATCACCAGGATGATCCTCCCTGCGTTCACCCAGAGCGGTGCCGGGATCGCGGTCGGCATCTGGATCTTCAGCCCGGGATTCATCCTCTACGCCCTCCTCCTCCAGGCGGTATTCGGACTGGTCTTTGCCTTCTTGATCTGGCTGATCGAGCGACCCCTGAAGAAGGCGTTTCAGATCAGCGGGCTCAATTTCTTAAACACCTTCATCGCCCACCTGACCGACGGTTCAAAGAGCATGGAGGACTTCTTCCGCGAGATCGGAGAGGAGGTCTACGTCCAGCAGGCCTCGTTCTTCTTCTCCCGTGATGCGGGAGGAGATGTCCTATTCACGGTTCCAAACGTCCATCCCGGGCCGATGGGGGAGGTCGGCGGCGGCAACCTCCCCCGGGTTCTCCACGACTCTTTCCAGGAGGAGACGCTTGTAGCTCACGGCTGCGCCACCCATGACTTCAACCTGGTCTCTGAGAGCGAGATAAGAAAGATCGTCAGCGCCATCGAGGCGTCCCGGGAGGGGATCTCATACTCGGCGGTCGCGAGCCGGCCGGTCAGGGTCACCTCCGGGTCTGTGGAGATCCTCTGCCAGCAGTTCGGGGATGCTATCCTGATGGTGAGCACCCGCGCCCCGGAGCGGACAGAGGATCTCGATTACGCGATCGGGATGACGATCATGGCTGAGGGGCGCGCCTCCTTCTCCCACGTCGCCTTCGTGGATGCTCACAACTGCATGACCAGCGTGGGATCCCCGGTTCTCCCGGCAACAAAGATCGCGACCGAGTACATGAAAGCCGCGCGTGAAGGGTTTTTGGCCGTGAAGAGGCTCTCGCTTGAACCGCTTGAGGCAGGGGTCTCGCATGTCCCGGTCCCGTTCTCCCGGGAGCAGGGGTTCGGGTCGCTCGGGGTGCAGGCCCTTGTGACCGAAGCCGGAGGGAAGAGAGCCGCCTACGTCCTGGTGGATGGGAATAACGTGGCCGAGGGTGTCAGGGAGCCCCTGCTCGCCGCGGTTCTCAAATACGTGGATGAAGGGGAGATCATGACCACCGATACTCATACGGTGAACATGATCAGCGGGAAGAACCCGATAGGGTATATCGTGCCGGCACAGGAGATCATCCCGTACGTGGAGCAGGCGGTGCGGGAGGCGATCGAAGACCTCGCTCCGGCCAGGGTTGGGGCGGCAACTGCCTCGTGTGATGGGATCATTGTCTTCGGATCGCAGCGGGTCTCGCAGCTTGCAAGCACCGTGAACGCGATGCTTCTGTTCATCGCCCCGATCAGCTTTATGATCCTCACGCTCGCTTTCCTGGTCTCGGTCTTTGCCTACATCCTGCTACAGTAGCGAGGCACCCGTTCACTGGTATTCCGGCGGCTGTGTCTCTCTCGGCAGACCGCCCTTGAAGTGCTGGCGCACCCTCTCATAGTACTGCCGCACCCGCTCGTTCATCGTCGCGTGTACCTTATCCCGTGCCCGTTCGAAGTGCGACCGGCTCACAACGGTGGCATCCTCGCGCATGGCGAGCATGGCCGCCTCCCGGCTTAGCGCCTCGAGATCCGAGCCGACGAACCCGTCGATCCCTGTGGCAATCTCCTTAAGGATACGATCCCGCACAGGGTCGTCGAGGAGCATCCCGTGCTGCCGGGCAAAGAGATCGACGAGTTTCCTCCTCCGCAGATCGCGCCGAAGCCCCTCGCCGCCGCTCACCGCTATCGCATCGATCTGGATCTTCACATCCTCAGTGCTCACCCGGCGGCCAGCCCCAAGATCCCGTTCCATATCTCTGAGTCTATCTTCAGGAATCTCTCCGGCCAGGTTCGCTATATACTCGATCGTGGAGTCCCTGACGGATCCGTAGCGAGCTAGGAACCTGCGGATCTCCTCCTGGCTGCCGGCCTCAAGAGCCTGGAACAGGTCACCGAGATCGTCCTCCGGGATCATCTCCACGAGATCCTCGATCGTTGAGTCCTTAACGGCAGGCATATAGCGAGTGAAGACCTCACGGGTCTTCTTCTTCCGGCTGTCGTTCTCAAGGGCCTGTACAAGATCCTCTATATCATCCTCAGATAACCCGCCTGTCATCTCTATGAGTTCCTCCATTACAGAGCCCTCGATCGGCATATAGCGGGTATGGATCGCGAGGATCTTCTCCCGGTCTTCCCGGCCGGGTTCACCGATGTAGACGAGACGGTCGAACCGGCCCGGCCGGAGCAGCGCCGGATCGACCATGTCTGGCCGGTTCGTCGCGCCCATCACCACCACGCCCCGGAGCTCCTCAAGACCATCGATCTCGGTCAGGATCTGGTTCAAGACGCTCTCGATGACTCGCGACTCGGTGCCGCCGCCCCTGGCGGGTGCGAGGGCATCCAGCTCGTCGAAGAATATGATGGACGGCGCCACCTGCCGGGCCTTCTTGAAGACCTCGCGGACAGCCCGCTCGCTCTCCCCGACCCACTTAGAGAGGAGCTGAGGGCCCTTGACCGGCACGAAGTTTGCCCCGCTCTCGCTTGCGATCGCCTTTGCTATGAGGGTCTTTCCGGTTCCCGGCGGGCCGTAGAGGAGAACGCCCTTCGGCGGTTCGATCCCGAGGCTATCGAACCGTTCCCGCCGGGTGAGTGGGAACTCCACCGCCTCGCGGATCTCCTGTTTCGCCTCCTCAAGCCCGCCGACGTCATCCCAGCGGGTATGGGGAACCTCAAGGAGGATCTCGCGCATGGCGCTTGGACCCACATCGCGGAGGGCATCCCGGAAGTCCTTGCTCATGACCTCCATCTTCTCGAGGGTCTCCGCCGGGATCTCCTCAGCCTCCATATCGATCTCGGGGAGGTAGCGCCGGAGCGCCTTGATCGCCGCCTCACGGGCAAGGGCGGCGAGGTCTGCCCCGACAAACCCATGAGTCTGCTGGGCGATATGACCGATCTCCACGTCGTCGGCGAGCGGCATACCGCGGGTGTGGATCTGGAGCACCTGGGCCCGGTCGTTCTCGGCCGGGACACCGATCTCGATCTCACGGTCAAACCGCCCCGGCCGGCGGAGGGCTGGATCTATGGCATCCAGCCGGTTCGTGGCGCCGATCACAACGACCTGTCCCCGCTCCTCAAGCCCGTCCATCATCGTGAGGAGCTGGGCAACCACACGCCGCTCGACCTCGCCCGTAACCTCTTCCCGCCGGGGGGCGATGGAGTCGAGTTCATCGATGAATATGATCGCAGGTGCGTTCTGCCGTGCCTCCTCGAAGACCTCGCGGAGCCGCTGCTCGCTCTCGCCGTAGTACTTCGATATCACCTCGGGTCCGGCGATGGAGATGAAGTGTGCCCCGCTCTCGCTTGCGACCGCCTTTGCTATGAGGGTCTTTCCGGTTCCGGGCGGGCCGTAAAGGAGGACGCCCTTCGGCGGTTCGATCCCGAGCTTCCTGAATATCTCCGGGTGGCGCATGGGAAGTTCGATCGTCTCGCGGACCCGCTGGAGCTCATCTTTAAGACCGCCGATATCCTCGTAGCTGATCCGCTTTACGCCCTCAAACCCGGCTGCCGGCTTCTCGGAGAACTCAATCTTGGTATTCCTGGTGATGATCACCGCGTTCTCCGGTTCGATCACCACGGCCTTGAACGCGACAAGCTGAGGCTGCATGAACGGAAGCCCCGCCTGGATCGGCACGGAATCGTTCTTCACGACCGGGAAGTCGATCAGTTTGTTAGTGGCGTTGCCGAAGTTGATCGGGAGCTGTTTCGGGAGATCCTCCGGGGGTGCAAGCACCACCCTCTTCGCCTCGATCTCTTCATCCAGCGTCCGTATCTTCACCCGGTCTCCGATGCTGGCACCGGTGTTGAGCCGCGTAAAATTATCGATCCTGACCTTACCCTGGTGCCAGTCGTTCACCATTGCACGCCAGACCTTGGCCACGGTCGGGCGCTTCCCTTCGATGATGACGAGATCTCCCGGGCTGAGCCTGAGCTGCAGCATGGTATCGGGGTCGAGCCGTGCCTTTCCCGCCCCCTGATCCTCTGGATAAGCGCTATCTACTTTCAAGTACATCTCGGGCATTACCTCTAGTTCTTATATTTCGGGGATTTATAAGTACTGGAGACGCATGAATATACTTCTCTTCGATCCGTTCA
>JAAZIF010000130.1 GCA_012510335.1 Methanomicrobiales archaeon
CCCGAAGAACCACCATTATCCATCCTACACCGGCATGCTCGCCTACCGCGAGGCGGTTGCCGGGTGGTACCGGGGCCGGTTCGGTGTCGATCTTGACCCGAAGAAGGAGACACTCGCCCTCATAGGCTCAAAGGAGGGTATCGCCCATATCGCCGAGGCCTTCGTTAACCCCGGCGATATCGTCCTCGCCGCCGACCCCGGATACCCGGTTTACAAGACCTCCACGCTCTTTGCCGAGGGCAGGGTCTCTGAACTCCCCATCCGCGCCGAGAGCGACTTCCTCCCGGCGCTAGAGGATATACCGGCCGATGTAGTGAAGCAGGCGAAGCTGCTCTTCATCAACTACCCGAACAACCCCACCGCGGCCGTGGCCCCGCTCTCGTTCTTCGAGGAGGTCGTCGAGTTTGCGCGGGAGCACAACATACTGGTCATCCACGACAACGCCTACTCTGAGATCACATTCGACGGCTACGTGGCGCCCTCGTTCCTCGAGGCCGACGGCGCCATGGAGGTGGGCATCGAGATGCATTCGCTCTCAAAGACCTACAACATGACCGGGTGGCGGATCGGGATGGCCTGCGGGAATCCCGAAATAATCGCCGGGCTCGGCCGGGTCAAGACGAACGTCGACTCGGGCGCTTTCAACGCCATCCAGCACGCCGCGATCACGGCGCTCACCGGCCCCCAGGACTGCGTGCAGGAGGCCTGCTCGGTCTACCGGGAGCGGCGGGATGCGCTCGTCGAGGGGCTCACCGATATAGGGTTTGACGTCCGGGCCCCGAAAGCCACCTTCTACGTCTGGGTGCCGGTCGATGACTGCATGGCGTTTGCCGCAGAACTCCTCGACCGGGCCGGGATCGTCGCAACCCCCGGGGTTGGCTTTGGTCAGAACGGCGAAGGCTTCGTCAGGTTCGCCATCACCCGGTCCATCGAGCGGATCCTTGAGGCGGTAGACCGGATGCGGGGGCTCGACCTGTGATCCTCCCCCCCCACCTCACGGTCAGGGGCGGGCATCTCCGGATCGGTGAACACGACACGGTGGAACTCGCAGAGCGGTTTGGAACCCCGCTCTACGTCACCGACGAGATGCGGATCCGCAAGAACTTCAAGCGCCTATCAGGCGCCCTCAACGATTACTACCCGGATATCAGGGTGCTTTATGCCGCAAAGGCAAACGGCAACCTTGCTATACTCCGGGTGCTCGCGTCGATGGGCGCGGGTGCCGACGTCTTCTCGGCCGGGGAGGTCACACTCGCCCTCGCGGCCGGGATGCGGCCGGAGTCCCTCCTCTTCAACGGGAGCTCAAAGAGCCCCTCCGACCTCGCCCTCGCGGTCGAGAAGGGTGTCCGGGTCTCGGTGGACTCGCTCGACGAGCTCCGGCAGCTCGATCGCGCGGCCGGAGCGGTGGGAAAGACCGTTGATATAGCCTTCCGCGTCAACCCCGAGATCACCGTCCCCACCCACCCGAAGATCGCGACGGGGCTTGCCACGAGCAAGTTTGGCATCCCGGCAGGGGATATACTGGATGCATACCATCAAGCTCTCGCCGCAGAACACATCAACCCGGCCGGCATCCACTGCCACATCGGCTCGCAGATCCTAGACGTCGAGCCCTTCGCCCGCGAGGTCGATGTGCTGATCGATCTCACCGGCGATCTCATCGATATCGGTGTCGACCTCGCGTTCATCGATATCGGGGGTGGTCTCGGCATCCCCTACCGCCGCGAGACCGATTTCGCCCCGACGCCGGAAGAATACGCGGGGGCGGTCATGCCGGTCTTCCTGAATGGTATCCGTGAACTCGGGATCGCACCCGAACTCTGGGTCGAGCCGGGCAGGTGGCTCGTCGCGGACTCAACGATCCTCCTCACCCGGGTCAATTCTGTCAAGGCCGCTCATAAGACGTTTGCAAACGTCGATGCAGGGTTTAACCTGCTCATCCGACCCGCGATGTACGACTCTTACCACGAGGTTTTCGCAGCAAACAAGATGGATGCATGCCTGGAGCGGGAGTACTCCATCGCGGGGCCGATATGTGAAACAGGAGATATACTCGCGGAGGACCGGCTGCTCCCCGATCTTGCAGCCGGCGACATCATCGCGGTGCTGGATGCCGGGGCGTATGGGTTTGCCATGTCGTCTCAGTACAACAGCCGTCCACGTTGCGCCGAGGTGATCCTCTCGGGAGAGAACGCGGGGCTGATGCGCCGGGCCGAGACGATCGACGACCTGACCGCTCCTATGGAGATCCCGCCCTGGCAGGCGTGAGAGGCAGCATTTGAAGTTTCACTACCTCCTGGTCGATGACCTTGTGGGGAAGGAGGAGTTTGAGCGCCTGGTTGAGGAGAAAGCGGCAGAATCGGGCGACCTCCTGGACGAGCGGACGGCGGCGATGCTCGTCGTCAAAGACCTCGGGCGGGCGCATGTCAGGATACGCGATCTCCCGGGGGCCTCAAGCCTGGTATGCTTCTTTGCAAAGGTGCTCGCTGCCGGGGAGCCAAAGGAGTTTAAGCGCCCCGACGGCACAGCAGGGCTAGTCGCAAACGTGGTGGTGGGTGATGAGACCGGGAAGGCCAGGCTGACGTTCTGGGACGATCAGGCCGGCGCCGTCCACGAGCTCTCGGTCGGGAGCGTCTTTGAGATACTCGGCCGGCCTAAGGGCAGGGGGAGACCCCCAGACGTCACCGCCGTCGCCCTCCAGGAGGCGGCGTGCGATATATCATGCCCGGAGGGGGCAGGCGGCTCCGCGCCGGGAGAGGAGATCGAGGTCAGGATCATCGCTATCGAGAGCCCGCGGGCGTTTGTAAGGCGCGACGGGAGTCAGGGCGATATGATCGAGGCGGTGATCGGGAACGAGAACGGCATATTCCGGCTAGTCGCCTGGGCGCCGGATATCCTTCTCGGGGTTGAGGTGGGGGCGGCCGTCGTCATCCGCGGCGCAACCCCCCGCGAGAACGACCGCGGCATCGAGTTCAGCATCGGTGAGGCAGGGTCGGTCTCGCCCTCCGACCGGGAGATCACCATCCCCATGGATACCATCGCCGGCGTGGAGGAAGGAGATTCATACTCGCTTTCCGGGACGATCCGGAGCATTCAGCCTCCCCACTCGTTTGCCACGCGGAGCGGGGGGCAGTCGTCGGTCAGGAACCTTGTCGTCGCCGACGGGACCGGGGAGATTCCGGTCGTTATCTGGGGAGAGAAGGCAAAAGAGCACCTGATCGCCGGGGACCGGATCGAGATCTACAACGCAGGCGCCCGGCGGGGGCGCCGGGGCGACCTTGAACTCCACATCTCCCGGGGAAGCGCTCTCAGCGTCCTCGCCGGGGAGGAGGAGGAGGTCGAGGTCGAAGGGACGATCATCCCTGCCAGGCAGGGAACCTGCATCGATACCGGCGACGCCTGCTACCTCCTCACCGAACCGCTGCCCATAGGGTACGAGGTGCGCGTCAGGGGTACGCTACACCGGGGCATGCTCTCAATAAGCCGCGTGGAGGCCGTATTCCCTGATCCTGAGGAGCTCCTCCGTCGCCTCGATCGGTTCTCAGGGAGATCCTGATCCGGGGGTCTTCACTTTCGCACCGCACGGCAAACTTCCATTATCTCCCCGGTCCTAAACTCTTGGTGTAGAACAACACAAGAGATCAGGTGAGGAATGAGATGACAGAGATTGATCTTGAAGATTTACCAGGCGTCGGACCAGCCACCGCCGATAAACTCAGGGAGGCCGGCTACGGGACCGTCGAGAGCATAGCGACAGCCGTAACATCGGATCTTGCCGAGGCAGCGGAGATCGGTGAGGGGACCGCGAAGAAGGTGATCCTGGCCGCAAGGAAGATGGCGGATATCGGAGGCTTCAAGACCGGCCGGGATATCCTGGATAAGAGAAAAGATGTCAAAAAGCTCAGGACGTTTGTCCCCGAGTTCGATGAACTTGTCGGAGGAGGCCTTGAGACGCAGGCGATAACCGAGGTTTACGGGGAGTTCGGGTCCGGGAAGAGCCAGCTCGTCCACCAGATGGCCGTCAACGTCCAGCTCCCCGAGGAGATCGGGGGGTTGCACGGGAGTGTAATCTACGTCGATACCGAGAACACGTTCCGCCCGGAGCGTATCGAGCAGATGGTAGATGGGCTCCCGAGCGATCTGGATCTCGGCCAGATCGAGGAAGTCCTCGAGCGGATCCATGTCGCCCGGGCACACAGCTCCGATCACCAGATGCTGCTCCTCGAGACCGCGCGGGAACTTGCAAGCAGCCTGCGCACATCCGAATACCCGGTGAAGCTATTCATCATCGACTCGCTGACATCGCTCTTCCGCTCGGAGTACGCGGGGCGCGGAACACTTGCCGCCCGGCAGCAGAAACTGAACCGCCATATGCACGACCTCCTGAAACTGATCGATGACCACAACGCCGTTGGTCTTGTGACCAACCAGGTGATGTCGAACCCTGCCATCCTCTTCGGCGATCCACGAGACCGATCGGCGGCAACATAGTCGGCCACACCGCAACCTTCAGGCTCTACCTCCGCAAGAGCAAGGGTGGAAAGCGGGTTGCACGCCTGGTGGATAGCCCAAACCTCCCCGAGGGCGAGGCCGCGTTCATGGTCGAGCAGGCAGGGCTCCGGTCGTGCTGAAGGCACTCGTAACCGACGTCGACGGCACCATCACTGACCGGCGCCGGCGCATCAACACAGGGGCCATCGAGGCCATCCGGGTTCTCGTCGACGCCGGCATCGAGGTGGTGCTTGCAAGCGGCAACACCGTCTGCTTTATGGACGGGCTCTGCCGGATGATCGGGACGGACGGAACCATCATCAGCGAGAACGGCGGCGTCTACCGGCGGGGGTATGGAGGCACCCTCCACATCCCTGGCAACCAGGATATATGCCTGGAGACGTTTGAGGTTATAAGGGAGCACTTCGCCGGGGAGGGGGTAGAGCTCGAACTCTTCAGTGCGCGCTACCGGTATGCCGATGTGGCCTTTGCCCGGAATGTCGACCCCGATGATGTGAGGGGCGTCGTCCATGCCCATTGCCTTCCGGCAGAGGTGCTGGATACCGGGTTTGCAATCCACCTCCAGGATCCCGCCGTGAGCAAGGGGACGGCGCTTCGGAGCCTCGCGGAGGAGATGGGGCTCCTCCCGGATGATATCCTTGCTATAGGGGACTCGGAGAATGATATCAATATGCTCGAGGCAGCAGGCGTAGGTGTTGCGGTTGCAAACGCCCTGGATCCGACCCGGTCGGCGGCGGACTGGGTGTCCCGGGAGGCTTACGGGGAGGGATTTTTAGAGTCAGTAAAAAAGTATTATCCCGACCTCTTAAGCAGGTAGCGGTCGACAACGATGTAATCTTTTATGTCCTTTACCGCCTCAAACGGTATGAACATCCGATCGCCATCCATCCTGTAGCCGTCTGTCTTGAATGTGTCGTCAGGCCTGATGATCAGGTCGATGACCTGCCCCGTGTCTAGATCGACCATGACGTTCCTGACGGTTCCGATGAGCATGCCATCATTGCTCATCACTTTCTTCCTGGCAAGGTTACGAGAGAAAGTTTTGCTCATAGAGAGCGTGGGGCGTTTATACTATTTATACCTTATAAATTTCGAAAAATCTCGCAAAAACGGTTTTTCTGTACCCACGAGGAAGAGGTTGCCACCACCATTGTCCATCCCCGGGAGGGCGGTGGGTGCTGTTCCGGGGCAGGTTCGATCGCATCATAACACGGAGACCCCCATCTCAATCGCGAGATGAAGCGTGTCCACTGGAGGTTCACGTGCGGGATGCTGCAACCCGCGAATATACGCAGATAGGTATACAGAGCAGCCGGTGAGCCTGCCGCAGGAGATAACCGGAAACGGTCGCGCCAGCCGACCGGCATGAATAAGAGGTGAACAAAAAAACTTCATGAGACGCCGGGGCCACATGCGTACCGGATGAAAAATGGGGAGGGCGTTTTCATACGAAAAGTCGGGGCATCACCACGGCACTCAAATGCCGACCCACTCGAGTTCCGGGGTGGCGCCGGCCGACGGGATGCCGTACTGGACGATCGGCACCCACCGGTAGGTGTTACCATCGGCACCCACCATCCAGAAGGTGTAGTGCGCACTCGACAGGTCGCCGGCATTGTTCAGGCGCATCGGACCGAATATGGGACCGCCGGACTCCCCTGCGGTCCTCTCAAGTGTGGTCTTCAGCATGGCGGTATCTGCGGCACCGGCATCCGTCCGGGCCATGGCGATGATCCAGAGTGTATCATAGGTCACGAGGCTGTAACCGTCAGGATGCCGCCAGAGGATCTCACGTATCTTCTTGACGGTAGCTGTATTCGATGCGACATTCTCCTGTCTCCAGAGCGCCGGGCAGGTGAATCCCGTCTGTTCCGCAAAGCGGGCGGGCCTGCCCATCACCAGAACGTCGAGGAGGGCGCTTCCATCGCACCCATACCACCGGATCCCCGGCAGGTTCTGTGTCGTTGAGGCCGCATCCATGATCCTGTCCGCCTCATCGAGGCTGACCATGTAGACGGCGACCCTCTCTCTCCCATGCTCCGCGATCGCCCGGGCCGCCTGGAGATCGAGATCCGCTGCTATCGTGTCATACTCCCCCTGATCCGGCGTATATCGAGCGCCGTCGAAGACCTTTCCACCTCCCCTCGCAAACGCCGCCGTCGTAAGTCTCTCCAGTTCATCGCCCCAGACGTCGCCGCGCCAGACCGGTATAACCGCCGTTATCCCCTGCTCTTTCAGGTAGTATGCCATGACATCTGCCTGGTAGGTATCCGGCGGCACGAACCGGTATATGTTGTCACCCGCAATCGCAAGCGACGGCGCCGTACTCATGGTGCTGATTATCAGGATCCCGTGCTCATCGGCATACATACGGATCACCTCGAGTTCGGCGCTGGTTCCGGGCCCTATAACAATCCTTGCCCCCTGCTTCTCAAGCGCCTGGAGTTTCTCCAGTGCGATAGCGGGATCCGCCTTTGTATCCTCGATGATTATTCTGACACGGTGATTCGACCCGATCGAGGCAAAGTAGTCGTTGATATCACCGGCCGCCACATCCAGTGCGGCCCGACTCGCCTCCCCTCCTCCGGCGTAATCACCGGTGAGGGGCAGGAGAGCGCCAACGACGATTTCAGAAACACTCTCAGGCCCTTCAGGGATCCTCTCAGATTCCATGCATCCGCCGGCAAAGACTGCCACTGCAAGGAGGAGAGAGACGAATATTACTGTAGATACTCTCATAGGATTTACTCTTTGAACTGAAGATTAACCATTTCGTTCTGGATCGCGGGCTGGCGGCGCGAAAACCCGCCTATCTCCAAAAATAGACAGAGAACGGGCTTATAGCCCCTCGTTCTCCTCCGGGTGGATCATGGCGCCTGACTTCTTCTGCAGCTCCGCGTCGATATCGGTCTCGATGCTCTTTGCCGCCTCCTCAGCGGCCCGGAGATCCTCCCGGCTCGGTATATCCCCGAGTATATCCTCTGGCGGGATCTCCACGCCTTCAGGAACCTCCGGGGCTTCTAAGGTGGCGCCGAGGTACTCGGCGGCCTGTCTGACGATGGTCGAGACCTCGAAGGGGAATATGATCTTCGTCGCCTGACCTTCGGCCATCTTCTTTAGAGCGTCGAGCGAGAGCACCGTGATCGC
>JAAZIF010000131.1 GCA_012510335.1 Methanomicrobiales archaeon
CACCTGATGGGCGATCAACCGGATCTCTTCGTAAGCATTTGCGATCGTTTCGATACGCTCTTCCAGGCTATTATTCATCTCTCTTCCTCCCAAAGCGCCAGGCAACCGGCAGGACACCGAGGGCGATGAGCGCGGTCGCAACCGCCGGCGTCTCCTGGATCCAGGCGATGGTGTTGATGACCGGGCTTGTGGTGCCGGTCCTGCTGTGGGCGGCGTCGACCAGGACTGGTTGGAGATTCTCTATGAACGCCGGGTTCTCGGGGAGCATGGCGTTGATGAAGAGGCTCGGATCACCGAGGACGGTGAGATTCCCCTCCCTTGCGCAGACGATCGCGGTCCGGAAGATCTCTTTGCCGCCGGGCCGGCCGTCCCCGTCGGCATCATCCCAGGTGAGGGGTGATGTCTCGAGGAGGGGCTCGCCGCCCTCGACCGCCGCCGGGCGGTTGACCCGGATGGTCTCTACACCGGCAAAGAGGGTGTCGTTCCCGACGACGCTGACGGTGAAGAGGCCGGGGGCGGCGTGATCGCGGTCAAGACTCGAGAGATTCCCCGGCCGGACTCTCATAGCACTCCCGAGGTCGGCGAGGAGCTGATTGGCGTTGCCTTCCTCGTCGGCGATTAGGATGCGGCCGCCGGAATCGAGGAACGCCCGGAGGGAACCGGCTTCGTCAGGGCTGAAGGGCTGATCCGGCGCGAAGATGAGGAGGATCGCCGTGGGGTCGAGATCCGTGAGGTCGCGGATCTCCACTGCGGCGAAGCCTGAGGTGCCGTTCCAGCCCACGTTGTAGCGGCTGTACTCCTCGGCGGTGGTGGTCACATGTGCATACGCTACGGCGCCGGCGAGGAAGAGGAGGAGGAAGACCGCCCAGGCCTCACGCTGCATGTTCTTCGCCTCCAAGAGCCTCTTCTTTCATTGCGCGGAGTTCCTCCTCCGATGGCGTCTCGCCGGCGTAGCGGATCTGCTCATAGCGCTCGAAGAATCCGGCGTGAGCGGGGGCGAGCTGGGCGCAGTCCCGCGGGGTCTTCGCCTCGGGGAGACCGAGCCGGGAACGGAGGGCGTAAAAGAGGACGGTCGCGGCCTCCCGGGGAGGGAGCCCTGCGAGATCCACCAGTGGTGGGGTGGCGGCTTCCTCTTCCACACTCACCGTCTCCACGGGCTCCGGCGCCGGGGCTACCTCCTTCGGCCGATGCCGGCGGCGGAGATACCACCCGCTCCCGAGCGCGGTTGCGATCGCTGCTATGAATGGGAAGGGGGAGAGTCCTCCACTCGGGACGATGACCGTCGCACCCGGGCTTTCGGAGGCACTGAGGGGATAGCCCACGGCGTCGAACTCCGCCTTGATGATGTGCTCCCCGGCGGGAAGGGAGATCACCTCCCTGTAGGTGCCGTTCTCGTCGGTCTCCGTGGTGATGGGTGTGTCACCATCGACCCGGAGGAGGATCGGGGCGAGCGTGACCGGCCGGCCGCCGGCAGTCGTGAGGTTTCCCGTGCAGACGGTGAATACTCGATCTTCCTCAAGGGTGAGGGTGATGGTGGTATCATCAGGACGGATCTCAAATGTCGCAACGTTTGAGTGGATCACGTCCGCAACAGTGTAGGCGAGGTGCAGCCCGGCAGGGATCCGATCGACCCTGTAAGAACAGGCGTAGGTGCCGCTCTCGTCCAGAATAGCGTTCCCGGCGATCTGGCTATCGACATAGGCCTTAGTGAGAGTTCCTGCTGTGCCGCCGGTGTAGGTTCCGGTGATCGAGAGGGAGTCTCCATATCGCCCCGTATCGGGGGTGACTGTTATGCTGAGGGGGGAGGGAGAACTCTCGCCAGCTTCGGCCTGCCGGCTCACCGTAGCACCGACGATCTCCGCATAGTTCCTGACGCTCTCCCGGTAGGGAGTGGCGTTTACGCCATAACGGTCAGCTATCCGGATTGTCACGTCCTCCCGGCCCGCGTAGGCGGCAGCTCCGCCCTGCAGTTTCTGTTGAAGAACCTCTCCCTCGTAGATGACAGCTGCACGCTGGCCCTCATCGCCCTTGATCTGGATCTCAACCCGTTGTAGATCCTCAAATCGCCGGGCGTCATCTAAGAGGGCTCCAAGGGCAGCGAGATTCTCCTGGTTGTTCCGCTGGAATTCGCCGATGTCCGTTCTGGAGATATCCAGGTTGATGACGAGCTCGGCGAACCGGCCTGAAAGTTCGGCGTACCGGGCGAGGTCGCGCTCGGCACTTTCGTAGTCCTTGAGCTTGATATTGAGGGTGAGCGTGCCGGTCTTTCCCAGCAGATCTTCCATCAGGGGGATGAGAGCATCGGGATCGTTATCTGACAGTTTCGGAACAGTCGCAGGGTCAACGTGAGCGGCGGTCGAGGTGTTTGTCGCCGTGTAGAGGAGCGGGGTGGTCGCCTCTCCTGCAAGGAGGATGAGAGCCGTGATGACGGCAACCGCGAGGACGGTATGCAGGGCCCGATGATTCATGTAGCAAGGATCTCCAGAATTTTTTGGATGACGATGTAAGCGAAGAGAGCGACCCCCGCTACGATGAGGTAACTGAGGTAGCGCATGTAGCGTGGCCGGGAGAAAGCTCCGTCGATCAGGACCGCGATCACGAGGAGGCCGATGAGCGAGAGGACAAAGAAGACCTCGAGGTCAAGTGTGCGGTTGAGAACCATGAAGAAGGCGACGAGGATGAGCCAGGCTGCAAGCACGGCCGTAGCGTAGTACTTCTTTGCGCCTGTCAATCTCTCCCCCCCGTGCTCAAAACACTGATCCAGCTCATTTTCTACCTCTCCGGAGCATGGGTCAGAATCTCACCAGTAATTCCTCATGCAGAAGATGTCCTCCATGCTACACGCCCCTCCGATAGAAGGGGAAGGAGTCCTCCTGCCCCCAAACCCCGACTGGTGCCGGCATCATGAGGCTGCCCGGACCTCGACCTCCCGGTAGCCGACTGCAATGATCTTCCCATCTCTCATGCCCAGAGCGTAGAGGGAATACGTGCCGGGGTTGAGGGAGGCGAGAGCCCCGGCCCCGATCTCCACCACTGACCCATCCGCATACCCGGAGAGCCCATAACCCCGGGCGATGGCGAAGTTGGAATCCACATTGCTCGCGGCCGGGGTGTCACCCGGGGTCAGGGTGCAGGCAACCGGCCCGGCCTCATCGGTAGCCGCCTGCAGGAGGGTGATCAGATCGGTCACGGAGGTCGGTATGGGGCGATTCACGAACTCCTCGGTATCAACCCGTATTACGAGGTCATAGGTGGCGTTGTTCCTGAGGAGGATATACGCCGTCCGGTCCATACTTTCTCCGAAAGAGACCATTGCGCCGGCACCCCGGTCCTGATAGTACGGGTCGCCTCCGTTCCAGGCGACAGCGGGATTGCCAGCGAGTATGAGGATCGGCATGGCGGCAAGGATTTGTAAAGTCTCGCTGGCGCTGTCGTAATGCACTGCGGTGAGAAGGTACTCGCCGGCATCCGGTCGCGTGTAGGGCCAGGCGTCCATCATATTCTGCAACATCTCGCCATCGGTCCTGAAATAGGAGAGATCAACCTCATTCCTTGCCAGCGTGAAGTTCAGGTCGTCCCCATCGTAGTCGCGCATATCGATGCTACCGTAGGCTGATATGCCCGTTTCATTGCTATAGAGGACGGCATCGCCGGTGAAGAGATAACCCAGATCCTTTGCGGCCCTGAAGAACGTGGTGAAGTTGATATCTCCCTCAGGGCTCTCCAGGGATCGGATCAGAAGAACGTTGCCGGCCCGGCCCGGGACGTCTACGATGAAGTTTGGGATCGCCCGGTTGTTGAAGACCCGATAATCGCCCGGGAGAGTGCTCCCATCGATGGTCTTGCTCTCCGTAGCAGTCACCTTCGCACCGCGGTAGGTACCACCCGCGGGATCGAAGATCCGGGTTATCGTCCCGAAGGCCGGGCACGGGATGACGGTGAGGTTGTCACCCTCAAGGGTCACAGGAGAGGTTCCGGTCTCCAGGGGATCGAGGGCATCGATGGTCGCGATACGGAGCCCCCGGTACTCCGTCGCATCGTCAGCCGTTATCGTGATGTAGGTATCTGCAGCGGCTACCGCAGGGATCAGAAAGGCGATGAC
>JAAZIF010000132.1 GCA_012510335.1 Methanomicrobiales archaeon
CGTGCTACCGCACATGCGGTGCGAGATCTGCTGAACCGACCTACCGGACGGTGCGGACACTCTTTGAGGCAGGCGTCCACGTCGAGGTCTCCTGCATGTATGCGGGGGACTCCCGCGACGAGCTGTTTGCCGCCGCCGCAAGGATCGCGGAAATATCCCCCGATATACCGTTCCAGGTCATGCGGTTCATACCCTTCGGCGATGAGCCGGCGGAGAGGGAGCCGACGATCGCTGAGTCCGAGGCGGTCTGCGATGAGCTCCGGCGGATGCTCTCCCATGTCTACCTCTTTAACTCCCCCGGGACGGATTACCTCAACACGGCATGTCCCTCCTGCGGGGATGTGGCCATCAGGCGGGAGTTCTTCGGGCCGATGGGGGCGCGGACGATCGTTATACCGCCGGATGGGCGGTGTTCCTGCGGGTTCTCCCTCCCCCTGACCGGGAAGATCGGGGGTGAGCCCTACGCCGAGCCCGGCATGATGGGGGGCTACCGGTTCACGCGGGCGCTCGAGATGGTCCACGCCATCCTGGTCTGCCTCGGTATCGAGTCCGATGCCGACCTCGCCCGGGTCTGGGCGGGGGTGATCAGGGATGACTTCATAGAGGGTCTCCACGGGAAGATCCAGAGGATAGACACCTACCTCGGTCTCATCAGGGAACTCGGGGAGCGGGCGGATCGCGTGAGCGAGGCGGAGAGGCTCGCGTCCTACATAAGCGACCGGGTGGCGGCGGTCTCGTCGGCGGTCGAGGGCTGCCGCCGGCCCCGTGTCTACTACTCGATGGGGACGCCGCTCTTCGCCCTGAACGCCGAGCGCTTCGAGATGAACCTCGTTGAGGCGGCCGGCGGCGACCCGGTCAACCGCGGGATCGAGCGCGCCGGAAAGCCGGGCGTCAACATAACCCCGGAGGAGTTCGCCGCGTTCGATCCCGAGTATATATTCATATCCGGGTTCCTCTCGGCCCCGGTATCAGACTACATCGCGGCATGCGGGAGGATGGGGCTTTCCGCCAGCGCCATCGAGAACGGCCGGGTCTACACAATGCCGCCGGGCTGGGACTTCGGCAACCCCCGCTGGGTTCTCGGCCTCTCCGCCATCGCCGGCACCCTCCACCCGGAGTGTGCCGGGTCTGACCTCAACGAAGAACAGGACCGGTTCTACCGGATGTTTTACGGAACCGACGCGGCCGCGGTCTCGGGGAACCGGTCGTTTTATCGTCCGTAGGGGGCGTGATCTCACGCCACCCCCCTGCTCCGGCAGCCGCAGGGGTTTATAGGGATGCAGACCATCCGCTCCGCCTCCTCGATGTAGTGGACGCAGACGTCGACCCCGTAGGCCTCGCGGAGGTTCTCCTTTGTGATCACATCCTCGGCCCGGCCCTGTGCGATCAGTCTGCCTTTCTCAAGGATGGCGGCCGAGTGTGAGACCAGGAAGGCATGATCGGGGAAGTGGGTACACATCAGTATGGCGATCCCATCGGAGGCGAGGCTATCGATCGCCGCTATGGTCTTCATCTGATTCCCGATATCGAGGTGCGAAGTCGGTTCGTCGAGTATGAGCAGTGAGGGCTCCTGGGCGAGGGCGCGGGCGATCATCACCA
>JAAZIF010000133.1 GCA_012510335.1 Methanomicrobiales archaeon
CAACCAGCGTTGCTTCGCCTACAACAACTTCCTCCTGGTCGGCCCTGCATCCGATCCGGCGGGGATCGCGAACATGACTCCCGAGGAGGCGTTTGAGGCGATCTACGTTGCCGGCACAAACAACACTGAAGGTGTGATCTTTGTCTCCCGGGGTGACAACTCAGGCACTCACAACCGGGAGCAACAGATCTGGGAGACTGCCGGCCACAACTACACAGAGGAGATCCAGGACTCCGGTCCCTGGTACCTTGAGACCGGGAGCGGTATGGGCGATACCCTGACCGTTGCCAACCAGAAGGATGCCTACACGCTCTCCGACATCGGGACGTACCTTGCCTTCCAGGATCAGATCGACCTCGTCGAGCTCGTGACCGAGGGCGACCAGCTCCTCAACCGTTACAGCGCGATCGCCGTCAACCCTGATATGGCGTCGGGCGTGAACATAGATGAGGCCAACAGATTCATCAACTGGATCATATCAGACGAAACGAAGGAGTTCATCGGGAACTTCGGCGTTGAAGAGTTTGGTCAGCCGCTCTTTGTGCCGCTCTACGAACCTGAATGCACTGAGGCGCCGTTCAACTGCACCTGCGCAGAGCCGGTGACCGCGACGGCGTGAACCCGGGAGCGCTAAACCCTGCCGCCCGCCCCACTATCCCGGCCGGCGGCGGGATCACCCCCGGTGGGATAAATATTTATGGATGATCGTCATTCAGCGTGCCGCTATGAAGACGAACGTCACTATTTTATCGGCCGGCGCCATACTGGTCCTTCTCGTCCTCGCTATGTTTGCAGGATGTACGGGGACTGCGCCGGGTGAGAACGAGACCCCAGGGGCTACGGTGACCACACCGGCCGCCGGTGCGGGTGTGCTGAAGATCGCCACCACGACAAGCCTTGAAAATACAGGCCTTCTCGCGGAACTCGAGCGGGTCTACGAGGGCAAGACCGGGATGGACCTCCAGTTCATCGCCCAGGGGACGGGGCAGGCGCTTGATACCGCACGCCGCGGTGATGTCGACCTCGTGCTCGTCCACGCACCCGCTCTTGAGGAAGAGTTCGTGGATGAGGGCTACGGCATCAACCCGCGTTGCATCGCCTACAACTTCTTCATCATCGTCGGTCCGGAATCCGACCCGGCCGGGATAAAGGGCATGGATCCTGTGGAGGCCTTCAAGACTATCTACATCGCCGGTACGAACAACACGCCGGGCGTGGCCTTCGTATCCCGGGGCGACAACTCAGGCACCCATGTCCAGGAGAGGACGCTCTGGGGGGAGGCGGGCTACGACTACGAGAAAGAGATCCTGGATGCCGGCGCCTGGTATGTCGATGCGGGCAAGGGCATGGGGGATACCCTGATCCTCGCGGACGAAAAGAATGCCTACACGCTCACCGATGAGGGCACCTACCTCTCGTTCAAGGACCGTCTCGCGCTTGTGCCGGTCATCGAGGAGGGGACGGAACTCATGAACCGCTACACCGCTATAGCGGTCAGCCCCGAGAAACACCCGGACACGAACGCGAAAGGAGCCGCGGACTTCATCAACTGGCTCATCTCCGATGAGGGAAAGGAACTGGTCGGCGACTTCGGGACGGCTGAGTTCGGAAAACCGCTCTTTATCCCGCTCTATCCGCCTGAATGCACCGGGCCGCCGTTCAACTGCATCTGCGCAGAGCCCGTGCCCGCGTGAGATCGCGCACCTGGTGACGATGGGGATGAGGTGGCCGGCAGCGTGACGGAGCGTGATGGGGCGTGGTGAACGGGAGCCCGATAGTCGAGGGGTTCATCGAGGCCATCAACCTCATCATCACCCTCAACCCCCAGGTGGTCGAGATCACCATCCGCTCGCTCTACGTCTCCCTCACCGCCACCTTCTTCGCCGCGCTGATCGCCCTCCCCGCCGGGGCGCTGATCTACTTCTACGAGTTCCGGGGGAAGCACGCGGTCGTCTCGACGCTGCAGACGCTCTATGCTCTCCCGACCGTCATCGTGGGCCTGGTCATGTTCCTGTTCCTCTCAAACATCGGGCCGTTCGGGTTCCTCCGCCTCCTCTACACACCCGGCGGCATGATCGTCACCCAGACGGTCCTCATCATACCGCTCCTTATGGGGCTGACGGTCTCGGCGCTCTCGGGGATCGACCGGGATAAACGCTACACGATCACGGCGCTCGGCGCAAGCAGGTTTCAGACGGTCACGACCATCATTATAGAATCCCGTTTCGCGGTCATGTCCGGCGTCCTCCTGGGGTTCGGGCGGGCGATCTCCGAGGTGGGGACGGTTATGATCGTCGGCGGCAACATACGCGGTGCAACCCGTGTCCTCACCACCGCGATCGCGCTCAACACATCGATGGCTAACTACGCTATGTCGATCGCGCTAGGGATCATCCTCCTCGCGGTGGCACTCGGTGTGAATATCACCCTCTCCCTGGTGCAGCGGAGGTGACGATCATGACGGTCATTGAGGCGCAGGATGTCAGGAAGATATACGGCGATATGGAGGTTCTCCACGATGTCGGCCTCGCGATCCGGGAAGGGGAGATCCTCGGTCTCATCGGCCCGAGCGGATCGGGCAAGAGCACGCTCCTCCGGATCCTCGACCTGATCGAGCCGCCGAGCGGCGGGGAGCTCTCGATCCTCGGCATCGATACGGTGAAGGAACGCGGTCGCTGGCTCGATCTGCGCCGCCGGATGGGGATGCTATTCCAGAGACCGATCGTCTTTAATGCATCGGTCTACGACAACGTCGCTATGGGGCTTCGCTACCGGAGGGCTTCCCGAAGCGAGATCGACCGGAAGGTAAAGGAGGCGCTTGAGGCGGTCGGGCTCTCCCGCTACATCGGGAGCAGGGCGACCGATCTCTCGGGCGGCGAGCAGCAGCGTGTGGCGCTATCGAGGGTGCTTGTGACGGATCCTGAGATCCTCTTCCTGGATGAACCGACAGCGAACCTGGATCCGGGTTCGACCGCTACGATCGAGGCGATCGTGGCACGCATGAACCGCGAGAGAGGGATAACAGTCCTGATAAGCACCCACGACCTGGCGCAGGGGCAGCGGCTCGCTCACCGCATCGCGGTGATGATCGATGGAACAGTCGCCCAGGCGGGCTCACCGCGCGAGATCTTCCATGCCCCAAAAGACAAAAAGATAGCCCGATTCGTGGGGGTTCAGAACATCATCCCCGCCCGTGTCATCTCCCGGGAGGGCCTCACCACGGTGGAGGTAAAGGAGAGACGGATCGTATCGGCGACCCCACCGCCGGCAGAGGAGGTGGCGGTGGTTATAAGGGGTGAGGATGTCTCCCTGCACCGGAGGGAGCCCGGCTACGAGGAGGCGGAGAACCTCTTTCCTGCCAGGGTTACTGCAGTCGAGCCCATGGCTCCCTTTGTGAACGTGACCGTGGACTGCGGGTGCGACATCATCGCACTGGTGACCGCGAGGAGGGCGGAAGCCCTTGAGCTCGCGGCCGGCATGGATGTCTGGGTCTCACTCCCGGCAAAGGTGGTCCACCTGGTTCCCCGGGACGGGTAAGGGCTTGCGGGACCGATACTTACATCTGGATGTCGCCGGGAAATTCTTGTGTGGAATCACAGGAGTCCAGTGGGAAGGGCGCCGGGGATACCCGGGTAGTGGTCTTTTGCGCCGGGAGCCTGGCCGGGCCTCTTGAGGAGGTGAAGGCGGCGTTTGAGGCGGAGTACCCAGGAATCAACGTCATTCTTGAACCCGGCGGCAGCGTGGAGATCATAAGGAAGGTAACCGAAGAGGGCAGGTCTGCCGGCGTCGTCGCCCCGGCCGACTGCGCCCTCATTCCGGGTATGATGATGCCCGGTCACGCTGACTGGTATATTGCGTTTGCTAAGAACCGGATGGTGCTCGCCTGCACCGGCGAGAGCCGGTACGCGGGTGAGATCACCGCCGGGAACTGGTATGAGATCCTCGCCCGCGACGGCGTCAGATGGGGCCTCTCCGACCCTGACTCCGACCCGGCCGGCTACCGCGCCCTTATGGTGATCGAGCTCGCCTGCGGCTACCACGGGCGCGACCGTATCTTTGAGGATCTCATCGGCGCCCATAGCACCATCACGGTGACACGGAAAGGCGGCACCTCCACGATCCATACCGCCGGCTCGAGCTCCGATGACACCGCGCTCTTCATCAGACCGGGAGCCGACGACCTCGTCAGTATGCTCCTCTCCGGAGACCTCGATTACATCTGGGAGTACCGGAGCGTTGCCGTGCAA
Organism: Methanomicrobiales archaeon; assembly: GCA_012510335.1. Classification (GTDB taxonomy): domain Archaea; phylum Halobacteriota; class Methanomicrobia; order Methanomicrobiales; family Methanoculleaceae; genus Methanoculleus. Next base: position 4,248 of record JAAZIF010000133.1, read on the forward strand.
AGCGGCCTTCGCTTCATCGAACTCCCCGAGGAGATCGATCTCTCGTCAGCAGACTTTGCAGGGGATTACGCGGCCGTCCGGGTCGAGGCGAGGAAGG
>JAAZIF010000134.1 GCA_012510335.1 Methanomicrobiales archaeon
ATCGACCAGGATTACCGGATCCTCGTAGTTCAGGAAGTAGCCCATATAGAGAGGGAGGCCGTTCCTCCAGATGTTGATGCTTGCCGGTATATGTCCGCCGGCAAAACCTGTCGGTGACCTTATATCGACGATCTGTCCCCCATCATCCGTGAAAGGACGGATCTCGCGGGCTGATGCGGCCCGAAGATGCGGCATGCCGTAGATCAATGGCGGGCCTGACCGGTTGAGCTCCCGCATCTTATTGAAATACGGCGGTTCGTAGAGCCGTTCGTTCATCTTATGCTCGATGAACCCCTCCTTTTCCAGGGAGAGCACCGGATTTGCCGCCGCCTCAAACCCGATGGTCGTGTACTCCCGGTCACTTATATTCCCGCCACAGACCGAGCCTGCGCCGTGGGCGGGGCAGACGATGACACCAGCATCAAGGGAGAGGATCTTCTCGTGCAGGCTTGCGTATAGCATCTCCGACATCTCCCGCTGCCGATCCCGGCCGGCAAGGTCGGTCCTCCCGACCTCCCCGGCGAAGAGCGCATCCCCGGTAAAGACCATCATCGGGTCATCCGATACCGACCGATCGCGCAGGGAGAGGGATATGCTCTCCGGGGTGTGGCCGGGTGTCTCCAGAACCTCGAGCTCGATCGGCCCGAACCCAAACGTCTCTCCCTCGCTTACGCCGGTGCCAAACCCGAACCTCTCCTTCTTCCCGTGAAAGATCTCCGCCCCCGTAGGTCGGGCAAGTTCCAGGGAACCGCTGACATAGTCCTCGTTTTTGTGCGTCTCAAAGATCCTTGTGATCTCCATGTTCCAGGCGCGAGCGATCTCTGTGTAGATCAGGCAGTCACGCCTCGGATCGATGACCACAGCCTCTCCGCCGGCTCCGATGATGTATGAATTGTGGGCGAGTATATCGGATTTTACCTTCTCAAATAGCATCTCCTCTCATCTCCCCGATGGTGGGTTTCGCTCCGGTAAGCCGGAATGCGGAGAGGAGATATAAAAAATTACCGGAGTTCTGGGGAGAGGGTTATTTCTACCCATCGACCGGGCACTGGTCAACCGGGGGAGGGAGAGACCGCTCACCTGGCCGGGCAGTCCTGACCCGGAGGATACTCCCCACCGCCTTGAATGCATCCTCAAGCTCTGAGAAGTTCGGGATCCGGCAGTTCCGGAGGATGCGCAGGCCGCTCCTTATGCTGTCGCCGCCGAGCATGCAGCCCACCACCATCTTGTCGGTGTTCCGGGAGAACCTGACCATCTCGTTTGCGATATGCGCCGGGTCGGCGAGCGTTGTCGGCCCGGCTATCACGAACGCTATATCCCAGAAATCCTGGTGCCGGATCAGCACGTCGAAGAGGGTGGCAAACCGGGTGGCATCGGCGTCTCCTATGATATCCATGGGGTTTGCGCGGTTCCAGTATGGCGGCAGGAACGCATTGAGTTCATTAAAGACTTCCTCCGGGAGGTCGACCATATCAACCCCGTGCGCCTCTGCGTAGTCTGAGGCGAGAACGGCAAACCCTCCTGCGCTGGTGATGGCGATCGCGCGGTTCCCATGCGGGTATCCCTCGTTTGCCAGGAGCTCCGCCAGGTTAAAAGCATCCCGCAGGGTCCGGGCCGGGATCACCCCCGCCTGCTTGAAAGCCGCGACATAGACATCGTAGCTCCCGGCGAGCGAACCGGTATGGGATGAGGCTGCAGCCATCCCCTTCCGGGACGACCCGGACTTAACCGCCACTACCGGCTTCTTATCGGCGACCTGGCGCACAATCTGCATAAACCCTCGCCCATCCTGGATCTCCTCGATGTAGAGGGCTATCGCGCGTGTAGACGGATCCTGTTCAGCGAACCGGAGGTAGTGCTCGAACCCGAGGTCAGCCTGGTTGCCGACACTGATGACGCTTGAGAACCCGAACTCCTCGGGCAGGCTCCAGTCCACGACGGTGGTTATGACCGCGCCGCTCTGGGAGACGAAGGCCACGCCGCCGGCCCTCGGTGATACCGGGTCGAACGTGGCGTTGAGCCGCTGGTGCGGCATCATGACCCCGAGACAGTTCGGGCCGGTGATCCGGATGCCGTGCCGGCGCGCTATCTCGACGACCTCTTCCTCAAGGGCCGCGCCATCCTTCCCGATCTCCCGGAACCCGGCAGTGACAATGACAGCAAGCCGGACGCCTTTCTTCCCGCAATCCTCCATCACCGAGGGGACGAGCCTGGCCGGCACGGCGATGACCGCCCAGTCGACCGGGCCCGGGATGTCCATAACAGAGGGGTAGGCCTCCCGGCCGAAGAGTTCTTTCCGGGTGGGGTTGACCGGGTAGAGAGCTCCGGGGTAGGTGAGCAGGTTTCGCAGGATGGAGTAGCCAACCTTCTGCGGGCTTGCGGATGCACCTATAACGGCGATGGAGCTCGGGTAGAAGATCTCGGCGGGCGCCTGGATGCTGAGGCGGGCAGCCCCGGGTGTGGGGGCATCGCTGACGATGATCCTCGC
>JAAZIF010000135.1 GCA_012510335.1 Methanomicrobiales archaeon
GATCAAAGAGATAGCAGAGCGAACCGGCGTCAATCTGGCAGGTCCGATCCCGCTGCCCACGAAGAAACTCGTGGTGCCCACCAGGAAGAGCCCTGACGGCGAAGGTACTGCAACCTGGGATCGCTGGCAGATGCGGGTGCATAAGAGGCTCATCGATATAGATGCTGATGAGCGGGCACTGCGCCAGCTGATGCGGATTCAGGTTCCAAAGGATATCGGTATTGAGATTGTGCTGGAGAGGTGAGGTGAGAGCGGCGTGAATGCCGCCACGTTCACTGGATGGATCCGTGAACGGCTCTCGTTTGAGAGACTATTTCTCCTCATACTTCTGGTCACGGTAATTCTCCGCTTTTACTCTCTTGACCTTAAGTTATTTCACCATGACGAGGCCATCCACGCCTGGTTCTCGTACAGGCTCCTGACCGAGGGAATCTATTCATATGACCCCATGTATCATGGGCCGTTCCTCTACTATACGACGGCCGGGATATTCTCGCTCCTCGGGGACTCTGACCTCGTGGGCCGGATCCTCCCGGCGCTCTTTGGCACCCTGCTCGTCCCGCTGCTCTACCCGATCTACCGGCTCGGCTACCTTGACCGGAAGCAGACCCTGGTCGCGGCGCTCTTCCTTGCGGTCTCGCCGTGTATGGTCTACTTCTCGCGGTTCCTCAGGAATGATATATATATAGCCTTCTTCTCGCTGGCGCTGCTTGTCGCCCTCCTCTACTACTTTGAGCGGGGAGAGGTGAGGTATGCGCTGCTTGCAGGAGCGGCGGCGGGGCTTGGTATGTCAACCAAGGAGAATATGCCGATCGTCCTCCTTATCTTCGGGGCGTTCTTCCTCTACCTTATCTGGACGCAGAAAGTGTGGCTGCCGGCCCACTGGATCAGGGATGCCGCGATCGGCGGGCTCGTCGTTATAGGGATCATGGCGGTCTTTTACTCGTCGTTTGGAGCGCATCCCGAGGTGCTCCTTGATGGATGGCTCAAGGCCATCGAGCACTGGACCTCCATGCACCAGATGCAGAGGCTCGGTGGGCCGCCATACTTCTATATCCTGCTCTTCATCCTCTACGAGATCCCGATCCTGGCCCTCGCCGCCGTCGGGGTCATGCAGTTCTTCGATGTCCCGGGCGCCATCGAGAGGCTGCGAGAGCGGCGCCGGGGGGAGGGGCCGGCAGAAGAAGGGACTCCATGGACCGCGGCAGAGGAGAGCCCCGTGGACACGGAAACCCCGACTGAGGGCGCTCCGCCGATAGAAGAGATCCCGGAGGTCCGTGGCCTGTGGGACCGGCTCCGCAGGCGCAGAGAGGGTGCCGGTCCTGTTGACCGGCAGAAGGAGTTTGCCAGGTTTGCCATATTCTGGATGCTCCTCTCGCTTGCGGCATACGCCTACATAGGCGAGAAGGTGCCCTGGTTGATCCTCCACCAGCTCCTGCCGATGATCTTTGTCGCGACATACGCGATGACCACGAGGAAGGCGGCCATCGCTGTTTTAGCGAGCATCTTTCTGATCGTCATGACGTTCCATGTGGCGTTCACGCCGGCGGACATAAACGAACCCATCGTGCAGGTGCAGAACTCCGAGGATCTGCGGGACGTCTTTGCAGGGATCGATGCCGCGGACCGCGTGGCCGTCGCGAGTAAATCCTACTGGCCGCTCCCCTGGTACTACCGGGGGGAAGCGGCCTCAAAGCTGATTTATTACAGCAATAAGGTGGATGAGTCGACGATCTACTCAGGTGATTTCGATCTCGTGATCACCGAGGGCTCCGATACCTACCCGGCACTGGAGGGCTACGTTAAGGAGACCCATCGGCTGAACTACTGGTTCTCGTATACCGAGAACAAGGACAGGCTGCTTGAGTACTACTTCTTCCGGAACGGTAATGTGGGGAGCAGGAGCCTTGAGGTCTTCTCAAGGGGGCCTGCGGCCGGGTAGTCGTGCCGGGGCAGAGGAGAGAGGGCACCCCGGGGCCTGGGGCGCTCAAACCCGAGCGCCGCCCGGGGGTTTGTCACCCTCTGGGAGCCTCTACTTCTCCTTCCCGGCCAGGGACTGATCGTACCTCCGCTCCTTCTCGTTGCCCCGCGTGCAGTAGAACGCTGTATGCTTCAGTCCGGTATCCTGCGGGACCGGGCACTTGGGGCAGAGGCACTCGACCTCGTGATCGATGCATATGATGCTCATGCCGGTGAAACAGAAGAAGCCCTGGTCAAAGTTTTCTGCGCATTTGGTGTATGTCGGGCAGTTCATGCAGATACACTTCGCCCGCTCGGCCTTGAGGGCGTCGATGCGCGCGGCAAGGGGCATCTGCATAAGATCCTGTGCAAATTGTTCGAATTTATCCACTTCATCACCCTCCCGGGGTTTTAGCCACCTGCTGCATGCAGGTATATAATGCTGCCTGCCCGGGCACGGGGATCATGCCGGGGCGGGCCTTGAGGAATGTCCGTGCAGGGATATACAGCAGGCAGTACGTTTGCGCCCCGGAGGGGAAGATTCCGGCACAAAGACAGCCCTGACTGCTGCCGGGGTGACATCACTGTATCACAGGAATGATGCAACGCCTCTGGCGTTGCAGCGATAATTAAGATCGACCAGCCCACCGGGAGGCGGAAGAGATCC
>JAAZIF010000136.1 GCA_012510335.1 Methanomicrobiales archaeon
ACTACGGGATGGACGCACGCCTGGTGGAGGTGGTGCTCCAGGAGAGCGATCAGATCGTCGGAGGCATACCGGGGTTCCTGCTCTGCATGAAGGGCGGGACGCTCCTCCCGAATGCGGGGATCGACGCCTCCAACGCCCCACCCGGCTCCGTCGTCCTGCTGCCGGCAGACCCGGATGCCTCTGCTGCGCGTATACGCGCCGGGATCGCAGAGCGGACCGGGGCGGATGTCGGTGTCATAATAGCCGACTCGAGGACGCACGCCATGCGTCTCGGGTGCAGCGGGGTCGCCATCGGGTGCTCGGGCATCCCCTCGGTGATCGATGAGCGCGGAAGGCCTGATCTCTTCGGCCGCGAACTTGAGGTCACCAAACGGGCTGTGGCCGACTGCATCGCGTCAGCTGCCGAACTGGTGATGGGGGAGGCAGACGAGTGCGTCCCCGCGGCCGTCGTCCGTGGGACGGGTCTTCCCATAGGCGATCACGCAGGGGTCGCCACCATCGATGCTTCAGAGTGTCTCTTTATGGGCGTTGCGCTGCACACCGACCCTTCCCTTCTCATCGATGGCAAGGGTGAACCCTGACCTCTCCAGGAACTCCCTGCTCCCCCTCCCCTTGCCGTGTATAAGGATCTCGACGAGGTCTTCCTTCTCATCTATGTCGGTCGAGATACGGAAGGAGTCGATAACATCGACCGAGAAACCGCACTCCTCCGCTATCGCCATATGATCGAGGAAACTTGCGCCGTAGTAGTCAGCACGGAAGTTTCGCGGCTCCTTAAGGAATATGGCATTCGTCCCGCCGCCTCGGCCCGGCACGATGGCCATATCCTTCCCGGTGCGGATCATCCGCTCTATATCCTCTGCGGTCACCAGGGGGAGATCGGCCATGATTATGAGCGCGGGAGCGTGAGACTGCCGGAGCGCCCAGTTGATCGCGTCGTTGAGGGACTCCTCCCTTACGGCTATGAGCGCCTTATCATGCCTGAAGGGATGGGTGCAGAGGAGGCTGGCGTTGCTGCACCCCGACTTCAGCACGGAGGCGATCACGTCCTCGAGCATCGCCCGGGCAAATTCTTCCCGCTCCTCCTGGCTGAGGATGCAGGCAAGGCGCGTCTTAGGATTTACGGGCTTAAAGGGGATAAGCGCGTGAAAATACATTGTAAAACGGTTGTCAGGGCAGCATCAAAAAGGCATCGCTGTATGCGTGCAGGAGAGCTTCTCACCAGGCTGCCCGGTTCATGCCCTCGATCTCCCGGTGCGGCCGATGAATCATCTGTTGCGCCTGCCCCGGCGTATCCTGACGCCGGCCGGCCTCAAAGAGATCCTGGCGCCTCTGTGACCTGCGCGCTCCCGTTCGCTTAAAATAGGGAACTATGGGCAAAAATCAGGTTTTCCCGTGAAGATGTTACCCGCAATTTTCATTGGTTATGCATGAGGCCCTGCATCAGGGTGTTTCGTCCCCTATGTGAGGGGGATGTGCCATCTCACGCGGGCGTTTGCGGCCGCATCACCATCCCTACCTTCAAGTGGGGGAATGCAGACATACTATCCATGCATCGGCGCGTGATCACCTACTCCAGGAACGCATTCCTCCCCTTAACAACAGTCTGCGCAAACCATTGCGGTTACTGCTGTTTCCGGACACCGGTGCGGGAGGGATGCATCATGCCTCCCGACGAGGCGCTCCGCACCATGGAGGTGAGTGCGGGGATCGGCTGCACCGAGGCGCTCTTCACCTTCGGGGAGCGCCCGGGTGCGGTTCCCGGGTTTACTACCATGCTCAAGCGGATCGGGTATGCCGATATACTCGATTACCTCTACGACCTCTCGCTTGATGCCATACGGCTCGGGCTCCTGCCGCACACCAACGCCGGCATCCTCTCCTACGAGGAACTCGACCGGCTCAGGGAGGTGAACGCGAGCATGGGGCTGATGCTTGAGAC
>JAAZIF010000137.1 GCA_012510335.1 Methanomicrobiales archaeon
GTGACAAACATAAAGGGAAGGAGTGTAAACAATTTGTCCACGATTCCGAAGGAAGAGTACCTGCTCAAATGCACCTCTGCCTGTGCGGGGTGCAGCTCTTCCCTGTGTCTGCGCTACGTGCTCAAAGCCGCCGGCCCGGATTCTGTCCTGGTAGTGCCTGCCTGCTGCACCAGCGTCATACAGGGTATATACCCCGGCACGGCGATGAACGTGCCCGTATATAACATAGCGTTTGCTGCAGCTGCCGCCTGCGCCTCCGGCATGAGCAACGCCTTTGAGGCACTTGGAAAAGAGACCAACGTCATCGTCTACGCAGGCGACGGCGGGACCGTTGATATCGGAATTCAGGCTCTCTCCGGTGCTTTTGAACGCGGTACCGACTTCCTCTACATCTGCTACGACAACGAGGCTTACGGAAACACCGGCATGCAGCGGTCGGGCGCAACACCTCTAGGGGCACGCACCACGACGACCCCGGGCGGCAAGCCCACTGCGAAGAAGGATCTCGATCGCATCGTCGAGGCCCATAACCCACCCTACATGGCGACAGCCTGCAGCGCCTACCCTCTCGATCTCTACAAGAAGGTCAAGAAGGCGCTCTCGATCCGGGGGCCGACGTTCATCCATATCCTGGCACCCTGCCCCCCTGGGTGGCGCTACCCCTCAGAGAAGACCGTTGAGATAGGGAAGCTCGCGGTTAAGACCGGAACATGGGTTCTCTACGAGCGTGAGTTCGGGAACCTCAAGATAAACGGCCCGTCGAAGGCGGCGATGAGGAACCCGGCGCCGATCGAGGATTACATCGGGGCGCAGGGCCGGTTCAGGAACGTGAGCCCCGAGATCCTGAACGAGATGCGGCAAGAGGTGGAGCGGAATATCCAGCGCCTCTCCCGCGAGGAGGCCGGCACATGCTGACGATCGCAACCGGAAACAAGGCGGTGGCGACCGCTGTCCGTGATGCAAAACCGGGCGTCATAGCCGCGTACCCGATCACCCCCCAGACCGAGATCGTCGAGCAGATCGCTGAATACGTAACCGCCGGCGATCTTGTGAGCCAGTACATACCGGTGGAGAGCGAACACTCGGCCATGGCCGCCTGCATCGGGGCGAGCGTTGGCGGTGTCCGCACATTCACGGCGACGAGTTCGCACGGTCTCCTCTACATGCACGAGCTGGTCCACTGGGCAACGGGCGCGCGCCTGCCGATCGTCATGGCGAACGTCAACCGTGCCCTCGGGCCGGGCTGGAACACCTGGGCCGAGCACACCGACGCCTTCTCCCAGCGCGACACCGGCTGGCTGCAGGTCTTCGTGGGCACGGTCCAGGAGGCCTACGATGCCACCCTGATGGCGTTTAAGATCGCCGAGGATGAGCGAGTTCTCCTCCCGGTGATGGTCAACCTGGACGGGTTCTCGCTCAGCCACATCATGCAATCGCTTGAGACGGTGGAGATTGGCGATTTCCTGCCCCCTTACAGCCTCCCGCACGCCATCGACACAGAGAACCCCTGCGGCTACGGGCCCATGACCGGGCCGAACGATTACTTCCGGTTCCGCTGGGATATAGAGCGCTCGATGCGCGATTCCAGGTCTGTGATCGCGGATGTCGAGCGCGAGTTTGCGGAGCGGTTCGGGCGCTCCTACGGCCCCACCGAGGATTACCGGTGTGAGGATGCCGAGGTTGTCGTCATCGGCATGGGGACGCTCGGGAAAGAGGCAGAGGTGGCGGTCGACCGCCTCCGTAGCGAGGGTGTAGCGGCCGGGTCAATGCGCCTGCGCTGGTTCCGGCCCTTCCCGGATATCGATATCGCCGGCCGGGATCTCGTCGTGATCGACCGGGGCTACTCCTTCGGCTTCGGCGGCGTGGTGGCGCATTCCATCAGGTCAAAGACGGGTGCCGAACCCTACAGCGTGATCGCCGGCCTCGGCGGCCAGGAGGTCACATACAACGATATAGCGGACTTCGTCAGGGACCGGCGTCCCGGCGAGGAGATGTGGTTCGGGGTGAGCGAAGATGTATGAGATCAGGATCCACTCCCGGGGCGGGCAGGGCGGTGTCACCGCCGCCCGCCTGCTCGCCCTCGCGGCGTTCCGGGACGGAAAATACGCAACCGCCTGTCCGTTCTACGGGGCGGAGAGGCGCGGCGCGCCGGTCGTCTCGTTCGTCAGGATAGATGACGAACCGATCAAGATATACAGCCAGATCCATGAACCTGACCTTGTGATCGTGCTTGATACGAGCATCATGGATGTCGTGGACGTCCTGCAGGGTTTAAAAGAGGATGGGACGGTGCTCATAAACAGCGCCCATGTGCTTGAGGGGTGCGCCGCGGCCTGCCTTCACGTCGACCTTACCGGGATTGCACTCGCGACAGACCTCGTGATCGCCGGGAGCCCCATCTTAAACACCCCTGTGCTCGGGGCGCTCGCGAAGATGGGTATTGTCACGCTTCCCTCGGTGCGGGATGCGATCAGGGAGATGTTTGCCGATGAACGGAATGTACAGGCTGCTGAAGCGGCGCATGAGGAGTTGAAGGTATGAGAGAGAGACTTGCGCTCAGCAGGCCCAGGGAGGCCTCTTCGGGGAAGACGGGATCGTGGCGGACGTTTCGGCCCGTCGTGGATAAGGAGGCCTGCAACGCCTGCGGGCTCTGCGCCCAGTACTGCCCGGACGGGGTCATCGACGAGGATCTCAACGTAGACCTCGACTTCTGCAAGGGCTGCGGCATATGCGCGAACGAGTGCCCGAAGGATGCCATCACTATGGTGCGGGAGGAGCGCTGACCCCCTCTTCGTCGATGGGGCACTGGCCGATGTACTCCAGGTTGAACCGGTAGAAGTGCGTGTAACCGCAGTTCTGGCACCGGGTTGTAAGGTGGTTTGTCCCGACGACGAGGTCGTGCGCCCCTAAAACCCCACAATTTTTACACTGCGCGTCTGTCTTGAGGCTCCAGACATCATAGCGCCCGATATACGTGCAGACGCCGACCACGCCCATGTTCTCAAACCTCGGTATGAATATCCGTGTCGCCCCGCAGTTTGAACAGATAACCTGCGCCTGCGCGGAGACCGCTTTTATGACCTGATCGGCATACTCGCCGCAGTTGTAACAGTCGGTGCGGTACCTGGTGAAGACGAACTGCTCGCTCATGTATGATACTTGACGCCCCTTAAATAAAACATCCTCTCCCGTGCTTCAGTGCAGGGGATTCGCCCCTCCCCGGTGGCGGGATGAACAGGGATAACCATTAAATATCACTACTGCACCTCTGTTGCTATCCAGGGAGGTTATCAGAATGGCAGCATTGAGAGTCGCACCGTATGTCTGTGTCTATTCGGATGAGAATGAAGAGAATCTCCACATCGAGATCGAACTGCCGGGCGTCGAGAAGAGGGATATCACATTCAGGATGCAGGAGACCGGTTTCTCCATCGATGCAGTCCGCGGTGATGTCCGCTACGTCGGCACCTACGCGGTCAGCTGCCCCGTCGATCCCGATCGGGCGAAAGCAACCTTCAAAAACGGTCTCCTGACCGTTGACGTTCCCTACATAGAGCCAACCCCGGAAGAGGTTAAGGAGATCGCTATCACGGAGTGATGGATTTTTACGGCCGGCGAGCGAGGCATGCGCGGCGTGAGCCTGGCGAGTGAGATCGGCCCTGGACCAGGTGGCCGGCAGATCTGCACCTTCTCACCGTCCTTCCAAAAGACCCGGCCCAAATCCCGCCAGGAGCCCGGCCGGCCGTTCAGGGCCCACTCCGGCACCTGCTCTGCCACCACCGGGCGATCGATTGACCTCACCCAATGCCTGCCGGCGGGGAGACATCTTTATTACAAGACATCCGCACATCAGATGCATGAACCCGGCGCGCGGACATGACCCGGATGCGGCGATCCTGGAGGAATCGCCTCCGAACCGGCTTATACATGAAAAGAGCCCGTACCTGCTCCAGCATGCATACAACCCCGTCGACTGGCATCCCTGGGGCGAGGAGGCATTCCTCCGGGCGAGGGAGGAGAACAAACCGGTATTCCTCTCCATAGGCTACTCGGCCTGCCACTGGTGCCACGTCATGAGAGAGGAGTCGTTTGAGGATCCCCAGGTTGCAAAACTCTTGAACGACATCTTCGTCTGCGTCAAGGTGGACCGCGAAGAACGGCCCGATATCGACCAGATCTACATAGATGCCGCGCATATGCTGAGCGGGGCTGCCATAGGATGGCCGCTCACCATCCTCATGACACACGACGGGAAGCCGTTCTTTGCGGCGAGCTACATACCGAAGGAGAGCCGATACGGCATGACCGGCCTCATGGATCTCATCCCGAGGATCAACAAGATCTGGCAGGCACAGCGGCAGGATCTCGAGGAAGCCGGCAGCCAGGTGCTGGATGCCCTGAAGAACGCGGCCAGCACCCCCTCAGGCGGGGACGAACCCCCGGAGACCATACTCGATGACGCTTACGACGCCCTGCTCAGGCTGTTTGACGGAGAGAACGGGGGGTTTGGGGATGCACCGAAGTTCCCGGCCCCGCATAGCCTCATATACCTGCTCAGGTATGGGAACCGGACCGGGAAGACCCCGGCATACACGATGGTCGAGAAGACACTGCACGCGATGAGGCGGGGCGGCATATTCGACCAGGTCGGCCTGGGATTCCACCGCTACACGACGGACGCGGAGTGGCTCGTCCCGCACTTCGAGAAGATGCTCTATGACCAGGCGCTCCTGATCATGGCATACACAGAGGCCTACCTCGCGACAGGCAGGGAGGAGTTTGCCAGCACCGCCCGGGAGACGATCGACTACCTCCTGCGGGAGATGACCGATCCAGAGGGTGGTTTCTACTCGGCGGAGGATGCAGAGAGCGAAGGAGAAGAAGGAAAGTTCTACCTCTGGACGAAGGCCGAGATCCTGGAGATCCTCGGGGAGGAGGACGGGGAGCGCATCTCCCGGATCTTCGGTGTCACGGAGCCCGGGAACTACCTGGAACAGCCGGGCGCGAAGAGAACAGGCCAGAATATCCTCCGGCTGCGGCGCCCGCTGGCATCCTGGGCTCATGAGTTCTCGATGGCGGAGGAGGATCTGGCGGGATTCGTGGAAGATGCCCGGCAGAGGCTCTTTGCGGCCCGGGAGGAGCGGATCCACCCGGCGAAGGATGACAAGATCCTCACCGACTGGAACGGGCTTGCGATCGCTGCCCTGGCGACGGCGGCCAGGGCGTTCGATGACCCGGAGTACCTGGCGGCTGCAGAGAAGGCGGTGGCGTTCGTCCTCACCCGGCTGCGCGGGCCGGATGGCCGGCTCCTCCACCGCTACCGGGATGGCGAGGCCGGCCTTCCGGCGACGCTCGACGACTACTCGTCCATGCTCCGGGCGCTCATCGAGGTCTATGAGGCGTCGTTCTCTCCCGGCTACCTCCAGACCGCCGTCGAACTCGCCCGGGATATGATCACCCACTACTGGGACTGCAACCACGGCGGCTTCTTCTTCACGCCCAGCGACGCGGATGCCATAGTCAGGCAGAAACCCATCTTCGACGGGGCAACCCCCTCCGGCAACGGCGTGGCCATGTACGCACTCCTCCTCCTCGGCAGGATGACGGCGAACCTCGAGTTCGAGGAGGCGGCAAACCGGATGCGGCGTGTCTTCGCCGATCCCGTCCGGAGATCTCCGGCCGCCTGCTCGAGCTTCCTCACGGGCCTTGAGTTCATGCTCGGGCCAAACGTCGAGGTGATAATCACCGGCGCCAGGGATGCGGAGGATACCCGGACCATGATCCAGGCTATCCGGTCGCGCCATACGCCAAACGCCATCCTCATCTTCCGCCCCTCCGATGAGGA
>JAAZIF010000138.1 GCA_012510335.1 Methanomicrobiales archaeon
CAGCTACGATGCCTGGTACATCTCAAAATACGACGACTGGATGAACATGTTTGACCATCACGCAAGGACTCACAGCAAACTGACCTACCTGGAGAGGACCGGAATTGCAGCACAAAGATAACGTCAGGTGCTGGGTTGACCACTGGAACGCATCGGTGAACCAGACCAGTCGGGTCACGGACGACTGGCAGGCGACTGTATGGGACAGGAGATCGGATCGTTACGCAAAGGATACCTCCGATGAGGTGAGGAGGCAGAGGACGGATCAGGTTCTTGCGCTCCTCGATGAAGCCGGTTTTTCACCAGAAGGAACCCGGATCCTCGATATAGGGTGCGGCCCGGGCACCCTCTCCCTCCCCCTCGCCCGGGCCGGTGCGGACGTCACGGCTCTCGACATATCGACGGGGATGCTCGACCGGCTCCGCGAGACGGCAGAGCGTGAGGGGCTCAGCATCGACCCGGTCAGGTGCTCGTGGTGGTCGGCTGATATCGACGAACTCGGGTTCCGGGAGAGGTTCGACCTCGTCATAGCATCCATGACCCCCGGGATCAGGGATGTCGAGACCTTCGACCGTATGATGGCGTGTTCAAAGGAGTTCTGCTACTACAGCGGTTTTGTACAGTGGGGCATGGATAAAGCACACCGCGAGATCTATAGAGTGATCCTCAAGGAAGAGAACGGCAACCGCGGCCCCGGCATGCTCTACCCGTTTATGTACCTCTACATCAGGGGTTACCGGCCGCTGGTCCGGTTCAATCACTCCGTCAGGGAGATGGAGCAGGACTGGGCCGATGCGGCGGAGAGGACGATCGATTTCCTGGGGAGCAGGCGGAACCTCAGCGATGACGAGAAAACAAAGATCAGGGATTACTACAGAGGTAACTCAGAGAACGGAAAGTACCGCTCCACGTCTGATATGTACACCGGCATGATGGTCTGGACGGTCATGGGCTGATGAGAGACAACCGGGCGATCATATCCAGGTTCCTGCTGACGCTGATGATACTTCTCACCATAAACTTCTTCCTGCCCCGGATGATGCCCGGAGACCCGTTCTCGCTCGCGTCTTCGGATGTGGAGGGAGAGGACGTGGTGATCATGACGGAGGCACAGCGCGCGTATTACATGGAGTACTACGGGCTGGACCGACCTCTGCATGAGCAGTTTGCCGTCTACTTAAAGAACCTGGCGATGGGTGACCTCGGGAAGAGTATCAGCAACAAGATGCCGGTGAGCGGCGTGATCCTGATCCACCTGCCGTGGACCATCCTGATCGTCTTTGCCGCCACGATCATAAGCACGATCGCCGGCGTTATCCTCGGTACTCTCTCCGCCCGGAACCGAAAGAAGGGAGTCGACAGGTTCATGATGGCGGGGCTGATCGCGTTTGCGGAGATCCCCTCCTTCCTCCTCGGCCTCATCCTGCTCCTGATATTTGTCGTCCAGTTGAGGCTCTTTCCGATAGCAGGCGCCATCACGCCTTTTGCAAACTACACCGGCATACTGGACTGGATAGGAGACGTTGCCCATCATGCGTTCCTTCCCGTCCTCACACTCTCCCTCTCGCAGCTCACCGGGGTCTACCTCCTCACGAGAAACACCCTGATCACGGTGACCACGAAGGACTACATCCGCACGGCGCGTGCGAAGGGACTCGGGGAGCGGGTCGTCTGGAC
>JAAZIF010000008.1 GCA_012510335.1 Methanomicrobiales archaeon
GCGGCGTTCGGGCTCACCCGGGTCAGGGTGGCCGAGAAGGATGAGCTTGACGTGAACGATCCGGAGTCGATCGCCACAATCAGGGAGCGGGGGATGACGCTTGCCGATATAATGGCCTACTCTGCGCCCCGGGATATGGTCGCCCGGGAGTGGACGAACGGGTTTCACCTTACCCGCAGGTGCGCCGATCTCCTGCATTCGTACGGGCATGGGCGGGAGGCGATCGTCCGGGCGTTCCTGGATATACTCGCCTCCGAACCGGACACCTTCATCGCAAAGAAGCACGGGGCAGAGACTGCGGAGAGGACGATGCGGTGCGCGGGCGAAGTGGTCCGCGGGGGGCGCGATCTCCACGCCTTTGACGATGAATGCATCCGGGATGGGATCAACCCGGGCTCGATCGCTGATATCACCATAGCCGGGATATACGTGGCGCTAGGGGAGGGGTGGCGGTGGGACTGCTAGCCGGGGGGATCAACGAGGTGATCGCGACCACCGACTGCAACGCTGCACCCATGGGGATCATCAATCGGGGCGGCTCCCTGCACATGGTTCTCTTCCGGGGGAGCCATACCGCCAAAAACATCGTCCGGGATCGCTGGGTGGTGGCGAACTTCGTCTTCGATCCCGTCATATATGTCAGGACTGCTTTTGACGATCTCCCCCTGGAAGCGTTTGTCCGGGAGGAGGTCAGCGGGCTGACCGTCTCCCGCCTCCGTGACGTGGAGGCCTGGGCCGCGTTTGCCGCTGACGTGGAGCGGTCGAGCGAAGAGGCTATCATCGTCCGGCTAACCCTGATGAAAGAGGAGGTGCTCGGACTCCGGCTGCATCCGGTTAACCGGGGTTTTTACAGCATAGTGGATGCGACGGTCCATGCCACCCGCTACGTCAGGAACCGAGATCCCTGGCTCGGGCGGTTGATCGAGCACCACGCCGGGCTTGCCCGGAAGTGCGGCGGTCCCAGGGAATGGGAGGCACTCGAACTCCTCCTCCACTACATGAACAACCGATAATAAAACTCTCAGGATACTGAAAAGGCCGGCCCGGTTTGCCGGCGTTCATCAGAGCGAGTTCATCATCCAACTGACCGATGATGTCAAGGCAGAGGTAGAACTCTCAGCGCCTGACCAACCGTTCGTTATATATAATCCAGTAACGATCACCAGGGTACGGGCGTCCCCAGCGTTCTCTTTTAGCCATGAAAGGGTGGAAGGGACGTCCGGCACATTCTACTTTTTGGACAAAAGATCCGGGTTATGCAACACAGCACCCATTACCGCAATTTTATATACCATACAGAATGATCAGATCGATGCTTCACTGGAGGGTGACCGATGAAGAGCATATATGAGACGGCCCGGGAAGACAGCCGGTTGAGCACCTCTGTCAGGATGGCAGAGGCTGGAGGGGTGCTTGAGTCCCTCCAGAAAGGAGGACCGTATACGGCCTTCATCCCGACAAACGAGGCGTATGAGATAATCCCGGAAGAGAGGCTTGAGACTATCATAAAGGACCGGGAGAGGCTTGCCGATATGGTACTATACCACGTGGTCCAGGGCAAACTCACCACGCGGGAACTCTCCCGTATGGAGGCGATAAAAACTCTGCAGGGGGACCACCTGGATATTGCGGAATCACCCAAAGGTATGCGGTTGAACGAAGCCGCAATCATACAGTCTGATATCGAATGCATGGATGGTATCTACCATGTCATCGATCACGTGCTAATACCCCGGGCGGTCAAGGCGCGGGTGGAGAAGTCATGGACATAACAGCCCTGATCCCCGGGACAGGAGTAGCACATAGACCGCGTGGCAGATCCCGTTACTGACCGGCAACCCCTCCGGCACAACATCCAGGGTCAGATCTCCACTGGAGCGATCGCAGGATCCGTATTCCCGGGAGGACTATGTGGCACCGGTGAGTCGGCCGGCATCACCCGGGGATCGCGCCCAGATCCCCACACTGCCCGGAAAGCATCATCATCCAGGACGAAGAGCGTACAGGGCACTCAACCACTCTTCCCGGCCCTGCAAGCCCGTACAGGAACGCGGCAAACGATCCCGATTCCAGCAGGGTCGCAAGTGTGATGAAGCATATAGCTGCAGAACGGGATGCCGGCCTGAAACAGACCGCTATTTGGGTTTCATGCCCCGGGCGGGAAGGAGCGGTCGTCACACGCTCGGGATCTCGCGTTCGGTCCCGATATCATCGATCGCCTGCCGGGCTGCAAGCCTGACGTCACGGTCTGCATCCCCGAGTATGCGCGTCAGCGGCTCCCGGGCCCGCGGATTGCCTATCCGCCCGAGTGCCCATGCCGCCATCTTCCTGACACGTGGCTTCGGGTCGCCAAGCAGCCGGATCAGCGGCTCGACAGCCCTGGGATCGCCGATCTTCCCGAGCGCCCATGCCGCCCCCATCCTGACCCAGGGACTCTCATCCTCAAGACTTCGTATCAGCGGGAGCACAGGCTCACGCTCATCGATGACCCCGAGCGCCTTCGCTGCTTTCCACCGTACATCGACATACTCATCATCCAGCGCCTGGATCAGCGGCTGCACCGCACGGTGGTCTTTCAGCTCCCCGAGCGCCTCTGCGGCCCGCCACCGGTTATTGGGATCCCCGGACTCCAACATCTCCAGGTATCTGTGAAGTTTCGTCTCCCTGCCGGGATCCGCGGCCATCCTCCCTGGTGATGGTGAATCCTCTCCTGCCATAGGCTACCTCACATGAATTTTGAACCGCCGGAGCATAAGGTTTTGCCCGTGGAGATGCATTTTTCTACTTCCCCGGCCATCACCATACTATGGTGAGCCCGACCGGTAAACCAGAGGGGACGGTTTTCCCGCCGGACCTGGAGCGCCTCGGCATCGCCCCCGGAGCAAAGATCGATATCAGGAAACTTGGCAGGATGGGAGAGCGGCACAACTTCCACATCTACCTCTACTTTGAGGAAGACCTGGCCAGGTCTTCCACGCTCCAGGAAGACCTGCAGGAGTACAGCGGCGCACCGATCCTGGAACGCCCGTTCGTCAGGCTTGATACATTCCTCAGTTTCGCCACCGAGTCGGATCCCCTCTTTACCCGGCGCCTGGAGGAGTTCCCGCTGGTAATCGAGATCGTCGCCTGCGGGGAGATCGAGGTGGAAGGGAGAGGCCCCACAGCATACGTCAAAGGGCTGATGCCATTCCTGGACGAGCTTAAGATGGAGGACGCACCCTGAACATCCCCCAACCGCTACAAAACCCGGACTGTGCTCATACCCTTCAGGATGTCCAGACTCACATCGAAGTTCCTGACCGTATGGGTGAGCGCGCCCATGCTTATGACATCGATCCCTGTCGAGGCGTACCCGGCAAGATCATCGCCGGAGATACCCCCTGAGACCTCGAGGATCACCCGCTCCCGGAGGCCCTGCCCGGAAAGCGCCCGGACCGTCTCCCGGACCGTATCCGGCGTCATGTTATCGAGCAGGATGATATCAGCCCCGACGCCGGCAGCCGTGATCGCATCATCAGTCGTCTCGACCTCGACCTCGATCAGCCGGTAGAGAGACACCTCCTTCGCACGCCGTATCGCCTCCGGGAGGGGCACCAGCGCAAGGTGGTTATCCTTGATCAGGATCATATCCGAGAGGGTGTGGCGGTGCGGGTCGCCCCCACCGAGCACCACCGCCTTCTTATCGAGTGCCCGGAGCCCCGGGACAGTCTTCCGGGTTGCGGCGACCCGGACATCCGGGGAGACCCCCCGCACCGCATCGACCGCCTCCCGCGTCCGGGTTGCGATCCCACCCATCCGTCCGATGATGTTGAGCGCCGTCCGCTCGACGAGGAGAACCCCCCGTGCGGGGCCGTCGAGATCGAGGAGAATCTCCCCGGATGTGACCGGTCTGCCGTCAGCGGTGCGCGCGCGGACCCTGACACCGAAGTGTTCGAAGAGTGCTTTTGCCTCGGCAAGCCCTGCGATGACCCCCGACTCATTCGCCCTGACCACCGCCCGGCATGTGACGTCGGGGACGACCGCATCGGTGGTGGCGTCACCCCACGGCGCATCCTCCCTTATGAACCGGAGCAGGTCTTCGAGCGGGATCATGGGGTTCACGCCCCGACGGCGAGCATCCGCTCGATCGTCAACCGTGCCCGGTCCATGACATCCCGTGAGAGGATGACCTCATGCTCCTCGCGCTCGAGCGCCCGCCGGAGGTCGGCGAGGGATATCTTCTTCATATCACCGCAGATCGCATCCGGTTTTTCGTAAAAGACCCTGCCCGGGTAGAGCACCCGGAGGCGGGAGGCCATCTCCCGCTCGGTGAATACCGCCCAGGGCTCGCCCTCGCCGGCGGCACCCCGGACCATCCCCCCGGTGGATGCGATCATGTCGGACTGCTCCTGGATCTCCGGGTGGCACTCAGGGTGGCAGACGATCATGCCGCCCTTCCTCCGGGCCGCCTCGACGTCAGCGAGCGTGAACCCGGTATGGACGTAGCAGTGGCCGCCGGGCGGCAGAGGGATGATCGTCTTGTAGGGGAGCTCCCGCTGGACGTATGCCGCGAGGTTTGAGTCCGGTCCAAAGAGGATCGTCTCGTTCGGGAGCGATGCGACGACTTTCACCGCGTTTGCCGATGTGCAGACTATGTCGGCGAGCGCCTTGCTCTCTGCCGTGCTGTTGGCATAGATCACCACGGCCGCATCCGGGTGGCGCTCCCTCGCCTCCCGGATCATATCCGGCGTCAGGAAGTCGGCTAGGGGGCAGCCCGCATCCAGGACCGGGATGACCACTTTCCGTTCGGGGTTTAGGATCTTTGCCGTCTCGGCCATAAACTGGACCCCGCAGACGACTATGAGGTCGGCACCGGTCTCCTTCGCCTTCACGGCAAGCTCGAGGCTATCCCCCACCACATCGGCGAGCGCCTGTATCTCAAGAGGCTGGTAGTTATGCGCCATGACAACTGCATTCTTTCTGGCCTTAAGCGCACGAATCTCCGCTTCCATTTTTATGTCCCTACCACCAGAGGATTCTCAAGGTTCTTCAGGAGCGTCAGGATTGAGAGGGCTGCCATATAACTCGTTGCAGGGTTATCGGGGCTCGGGACGTTTCTCACCCTTATGTATATATCCCCAAACTCCCCCTGGACGAATATCTCGTGAATATTCCTCTCTATTCCGGGATCTACCCGGAGTTCCACGTCGGCGTCCCGGCCAGCTGCCAGTCCCAACGCTACCGCGACATTGATATTTTTTGGGTATATCTTTATACAGTCGCGCGCAAGCCCCTTAAATACCTCGGATCTCTCCCCGGCAACCATCCCGAGCGACGCGGGGGGCTTTGTCGTCCGCAGCAGGAGTTTCTCCGGCGGTGAGATCTGACCGATCTTGAGGTTATCAAGCCCGATTATGGCGCCGCTCGGTATACGGATCTTCCGTCCCGCCTCCAGTGCGGTCTCGATGAGGCGCTCGCAAAACTCCTCATCGGCGAGTGCCCCCACGGAGAGGATGACGATATCCCTCCCTGACCGGAGAACCGCCTCCCCGTAGAGCCTGACCGCGTCGACCGATGCGGCCTCCACGACGATCGAGAACTCATCCTGCATGAATAGATCAAAGTCAGTATATGCCCGGGCATGGCAGAGTTCCGCAAGCTCTTCAGCCCGCCCGGGGATGATATCGAAGACCGCAACAATCCGGATGCCCCCGGCGCGCGCGGCGATTATGCGCCCTACGTTGCCGCACCCGAGCAACCCTATTTTTATCATTCCAATAAAGAAATTGTAACATCGGCGGTTAAGTATTGTGCCCGGACAAAAAAACGGCCTGGTGCCGGGGAAATCTCCAGACGCCGGTGACCCGGCCGCGCATATCACCATGGATGGCCTGAAGGGTAAATCGGTCTATATCGAGAGCTACGGCTGCACATACAATCATGCCGACACCCGGAGGCTTGAGGCGATACTGATGGATCTGGGGTGCAGATTGGCCGGGCCTGATGAGGCGGACGCTGTGATCATAAACACCTGCACGGTGATCGAAGCGACCGAACGAGAGATGCTCCGGCGCCTGAAGGCCTTCGCCGACCGGGATCTCTACGTGACCGGGTGCATGCCTCTCGTCCAGATGGATCTCATCAGCCCGGTCTGCACCCCCCACATCATCCATCCCGATGAGATCCATGAACGCGCCGGCAGCGTCGGGAGCAGGGGCTCCGGGGCGATCGGCGTTGTCCAGGTGGCGAGTGGGTGTGTCGGCCGGTGTAGTTACTGCATCACCCGTCTCGCGCGGGGAAGCCTCAGGAGCGTGCCGGCCGGGGATATACTCGATGCCGTCAGGCGTCTCGTCGCGTCAGGTGCCTTTGAGATCCAGCTGACCGGGCAGGATTTGGCGGCCTGGGGGCTTGATCGGGGGGAGACGCTACCCGATCTACTCCGGGAGATCACCGATATACCTGGAGAGTTCGCCATTCGCCTGGGGATGATGAACCCGGCCTCGGTACTCAGGATCCTCGGTCCACTCATAGACGCCTGTGCGAGCACCAGGATATTCCAGTTCCTCCACATACCCGCCCAGTCCGGCGCGGATACCGTCCTTGACCGGATGAAACGCGGCTATCATGCGGCCGACGTCATCGAGATCGTCGACTCTTTCCGGGAGCGGTATCCTGATATGATGATATCATCCGACTTCATCACCGGGTTTCCCGGGGAGACGGACGAGGAGTTCGAACAGACGCTCACTCTCCTCCGGCGCGCGGGGTTTGTGAAAGTAAACATAACCCGCTACTCCCGGCGGCCCGGCACACCCGCCGCTACACTTAAAGACCTCCCCGAGCGGATACGGAAAGACCGATCCCGGAGGCTGCTCGCTGAAACGAACCGGATCTACGATGCCTATAGCGACCGCTGGATCGGCCGGGAGACTGCGATCGTCGCGACCGAGAAGAACAGGCCCGGCACGACCGTCTGCCGCAGCCCCTCCTATCTGAACGTCATCATACGAGAGGATCTCCCGTTCGGGTTCTCCGGGCGGGCGGTTATCACGGAAAACCGACGCCACTACGTCATAGGCGAGCTCCTGCAGGATATTTAGCCCGCCCGAAAATTTTTCTCTCCGGAGGCATCAACCTGTTTACCATGCAGGGGATCATGGGGGACGAACTCTCCCCGAGGAAGGCCGAGTACCTCAAGTACATATACACGCAGGACGGTGTCGTAAAGACGACCGATATCGCCGCCCACTTCTCTGTCGCGCCATCGACGGTGACAAAAGCACTTTTAGATATTGCAAGCGCCGGATATATCGAGCACTCCCCCTACCACGGTGTGAGGCTCACGGCTCACGGCACAGACTACGCGCGGTTCCTCTTCCGGCGCCACCGCATAGTTGCCCTGGTGCTCAGTCGTCATGGGCTCAAACCCGCCGAGGCCTGCATGGAGGCAAAGAAGATCGAGCAGTGCATCTCGCGGGATATCACAAACAGGATCTGCACGTCTCTCGGGCACCCTGTGATGAGCGTCTGCGGGGAGATCGAGCATGATCGGGGCTGCTGTTCCCCTGAGAACCGGAAGAGTTTAGACCCACACCAAACCTGAGGAGAAGAACCATGAGATCACAGCGTAAAGGCGTTGCCGCCCACCTCACTCTCGCTTTTATATTCTTCCTGCTGGCAACATTTGCGGCCGGCTGCAC
>JAAZIF010000371.1 GCA_012510335.1 Methanomicrobiales archaeon
AACCATTATAAAATCTCCTAAGAGATATTGCGAATCAACAACTTGGGAAGCTTGATCATCCTGCCATTCAAGAACAAATGGTTTCATCAAAGGCAGGCCAGTTTGTGCTGATGAAATCGCAGATGAGTAAATATATGGAATTAATTGATACCTCAACTTGGTGTATTTTCGAAATATTTGTAACGCTTCTTCACCAAACTCCCAGGGTTCTCGCGGGGTAGTTCCGTGGCATCTAGCCACCCCACTTAACAATCCCATCTCTGCCCAACGTATATATAACCGAGGTGAAGGTTTTTCACCAAAAAATCCACCAATGTCTGATCCCCAAAATGGAATTCCTGAGAGTCCCAAACTTAGCCCACCTCGTAACGAACCGGCTAAACTTGAATAACTGGTTTGCGGGTCACCACCCCAATGAACCGGATACTGTTGCGACCCAATTCCTGCTGATCGAGCCCAAACTAAACCCTTACCATGATAGTGTTTTGTCGCTTCAAAAATTGAGCGGTTATATAACACTGCGTACAGATTATGAAGTCTTTTACCTGTAATTCCTGAATGAGGAGAGACTGCATCAATGGGAACTTGTTCTCCAAAATCGGTTTTAAAAACATCTACACCCTGATTAAGCAAGTCAAAATGCTTTTCCTGAATCCACTTAACAGCCTCCGGATTTGTAAAATCCACCAAAGCTGCCGGAGGTGCTGGGGGCAATCCATCAAATGAGCCAACTGTTTCTTGACCTTTAAAATCTTCTTGCTTATGTGAAGCCATGACAAGACCTGTGTTGATCAGATAAGTGTTGCCTTGAGGATTCACCAGTAAGAAGCCGCCTCGTTCACCTTCTTCAAACATTTCAGTACCTGAAGGAACAAATGGACCTTCCCATACGCATGTTTTGAACCCTTGTTCTCTTAAACCTGTAAGCATTTCCTTTGGATTAGGAAAGCGTTCCTCATCCCATAGAAGATCACATTGATGTGCATCTCTGACCCAATAACCATCAAAAACTAATACGTCCGTTGGAATATCTAGTCCCCTTAATTTTCGAGCGACTTCTTCAGCAGTTTGCCGATTATGAAAATAGCATCGTGACATCCATAATCCAAAAGCCCATTGGGGAGGAATTTCTGGTTCACCTGTAAGATTGTGATATGTTTTCAACACTTTTTTTAATGAAGGTCCATAAATAATAAAGAAGTCCAATTCCGAATCTTTAACTTTGAAAACATAGGAGGCCCGGCTGATATCAGGGTCTCCCACCATATGTTCAATACATGCTGTGCTGTGGAATAATATGCCATAACCTTGAGTAGAAAGAAAGAAGGGAATATTTTTATATGCACGTTCAGTCTCAACCCCGTAAGCATCCTTGTTCCAAGAGACTAAAGTATGTCCTCGCTTATCATGCGCAAAAAATTTTTCTCCAAAGCCATATAATCGTTCCTCTGGTTCTAACCCGTAAGAGTCTACAATGGCTGAGATTTTGCTGTCAGATTTCGAAATACCTAAAAATGGGACATTTGACGACCCCCGAACATTAATATCATTTCGTTGCTGACGCCAAATCTTTTTTCCTTTATCCGTTTCTACTCGCCACTCGAAAGGTGAAAAGT
>JAAZIF010000139.1 GCA_012510335.1 Methanomicrobiales archaeon
CTGCGAGTTCGCGTTCTACGGTGACCGCGACAGCTGCCGGGTGGAGCTCACCGACGCCATCCCCGAGTCGTTCGCGCAGAACGCGTTCCTCTTAAACATCGACTACTTTCTCGCCGAGGAGAAGGGCGTCCCGCTCGACGGGGCGGCCGACCGGCTGGAGATCGCTCACACGCATGTGCGCGATATCTTCACCATCAGGGAGGAGGTGCCGGCGATCGCGCGCCCCAGGCCAGGGCAGGAGCATTATCATTGGAAACTGCCGGCATCGCCCGGCGATAAACCCGAGCATTTTTCTGTAGCCGGATACGACCAATTACCTGTGAGCTCCATGGAGATCCAGGTAATCGGTGTTCAGGGCCTCCCCCTGATCCAGAAAGATGACGATCTTCCGGCCCTGATCTGCGATCGGGTCACGTTTGAGGATGGAGACATCCTCACCCTCGCCTCATCCATCTACTCAAAGGCAAAGGGTTTCACCCGCGACCTTGCCGCCATCACCCCGGGCGCTGATGCCGTGCGGATTGCCGCAAAGACGAAAGAAGACCCCCGGTTTGTGCAGGCGGTCCTGGACTCGTCACGCGACATCCTGCTTGAATACCCCTTCATCCTCGCAGAGGTGTCCTCCGGCCACATCGGCGTGCGCGCGGGTGTCGACCACAGCAACATCGAAGACGGCCGGATCATCATCCTCCCACCCGATCCGATGGGGGCCGCCGCAGAGATCCGGGACGCGATCCGTGATCTCACGAAGAAGGATGTCAGGGTTATCATCACCGATACCTGCGGGCGATCATTCCGGCGCGGCCAGACCGGCATCGCCATCGGATGGGCGGGGATGACCGCGATCAACGACTACCGGGGCGACACCGACCTCTTCGGCCACATCCTTGAGATAACCGAAGAGGCGGTGGTCGATGAGATCGCAGCCTTCGCAAACTTTGTCATGGGCGAGAGCCACCAGGGCGTCCCCGCCGTGGTATTTCGCAACTGCAAGGCCTGGAACGGGCATGATGCGATCTACTTCACACAGAAGGAGGATATCATCAGGGCGGCCCTGAAGAACAAAAAAGATTAGAAGACGGCATTCAATATAAAGACGGCCACTCCGATCACTATGGTTGCGATGATCACGGCTACCGGGCCGATATTTATGGCCCGGTGATCCTCGCTGTCATAGTAATTGACCAGGCCGGCAGAGGATACCAGCCTTCCGCCAGATTTTTTCGCCATGCAGGAATATTCTCCCTCCCCATATATAAACTGGATGTAGATGCAAGCCGCAGAGTACGTTCTCACCGGCCGGGCGCTCCTCGGCGATGAACTAACAGAGGAAGATGTCTGTATCACCATAACTGACGGCATCGTAAGATCGATAGAACCCTGCTCAAAGAGACCGGATCGCTGGATCATACCCGCCTTCTTCAACGCCCACACGCACCTCGCCGATACCGTCGCGATGGATCTCCCCGTTCAAGGCAGCCTCGCGGAGCTCGTAAAACCCCCGGGCGGTCTGAAACACAGGATCCTTGCGGCAACCCCGGAGGCTGAACTCATCCGCGGTATGCGCTCAAGCATAATGACCATGATCGCGACCGGGACGGCCGGGTTCGCCGACTTCAGGGAAGGGGGAGCCGCCGGTGTGGCGGCGCTCCGCGAGGCGGCGGCCGGGCTTCCCTGCCAGCCGATCATACTCGGCCGGGAGGGCGGGGAAGAGGTGAGCGACGGGGCCGGCATAAGCAGCGTCCACGATGTGGCGAACGCCGAAGAGGTCGTCAGGAGGGCGCGGGCGGCAGGCAGGCTCGTCGCCTTCCACGCCGGCGAGAAGAACCGGGATGACATCGACGGCGCTCTTGCGTTTGAGCCCGACCTCCTCATCCACTGCACCCACGCAACCGATGCAGACCTCCGGCGGATCGCCGATATGGGTATCCCCATCGCCGTCTGCCCTAGATCGAACTGGCTGCTCGGGGTTACGAGATCGCCGGCCCATCCGCCGATCACGCGCATCCTCGAACTCGGAGGGCGCTTCTTCCTAGGAACCGATAACGTGATGTTCGTTCAGCCCGATATGCTCCAGGAGATGGCTTTTACCGCGACCGTCCACCGCGCGCCGCCCGCCGAGATCCTGCGTGCCGCGATCGCTGGTGCAGGCCTGGCCGGGAGGAGCGGATTCATTGAAGAAGGGCAGAAAGCCTCTATCCTCGTGATCGATCCAGAGAGGCGCAATCTTTCTTTCAGCAGGGATATCCGGGCGACCATCATAAAACGGCTGGATTCCTCCTCCATTAAACAAAATATTTTAAATGTGCAATAGAATATAAATAAGAAGTATCTGTTCTGCGTGGTGTGTATGTTCCGTAAGATACTTGTTGCCATAGACGGTTCCGAACCGGCCGATCGTGCCCTGGAAGCAGCCATCAAAGAGGCTGATGCATGGAACTCCGAAATTCATGTCATTTACGTAGTTGAATCCGGGCTTTTTTCATCCCTTCCCATGGACAACACACTCGAGATCATCTACAGTGTTCTGCAGAAGGAAGGTGACGAGATCCTCGAATCAGCCCGAAATAAAGTGAATGCAGCAGGCGTCTCTGTTGCCACGCATCTCCGGCAGGGGCATGCGGGCTCTCAGATCGTCTCTCTCGCCGAAGACCTTGGGGTCGACCTCATCATCCTTGGATCCCATGGGAAGAGCGGCGTCGACCGCCTCTTCCTCGGCAGTGTGACCGACTATGTCGTGCGAAACAGTCCGATCACAACGACGGTGGTGAGATCATAGATCCTCAACGGATGCTCGTCCGTGATTACATGGTGGCCGATGTGGTCTGTGTCGAGATACCGGGAAACAGAGACGACGTCCTGCGCATCCTGAAACGTACGGGTATAAGCGGCGTGCCGGCCGTCAAGGACGACAAACTCGTCGGCATCATCACCCGCAAGGATCTCCTCCGGAAAGCGGACGAGACCCAGCTCGGGCTCCTGATGACACCCGACCCCGTTGTCATAAGGCCGGACGCACCCATATCTGAAGCAGCCCAGTTGATGCTACGGCATAACGTCAGGAGACTCCCCGTGGTGGAGGGCGGCGCCCTGACCGGTATAATCAGCGTGGCCGACCTCGTCGCCGCCATAGCCCTGATGCGCCTGAACGAACCCATCAAGGAGAACTACGTCAGCAAGACCTACGCCCTCTGGGAAGACACCCCTCTCTCACTCGTCGGGAGGATCCTCGAGATCTCAGGCTATGATGCCATCCCCATCCTTATGGAGGATGGGACACTCACCGGCATCATATCGGAGCGGGACTTGATCAGGCATACCCGCATCGAGGACGGCATCGAGGTCAGCGACTTCTCAAACGGCACCGACGACGACGAGTGGACATGGGAGAGCATCCGGGACATGCATACCATCAGTTACGGGATCTCAAGGATCCAGCTCCTCCCGATCCCGGTCAAGAACGCCATGATCAGAAACGTCCTCGCCGTTCCCCTCAACGCCGAGATCAGCGAGTGTGCATTGAAGATGAAGCGTGCCCGGGTAGACCAGCTCCCGGTCATCAACGGGAACAAGCGGCTCGTCGCCATGCTCTTTGATCGTGAGTTGATCAAAGTCCTGCTACCGGAGAGGCAGGTCTTACGAAAGAATTAAGAGGCAACGTTCATATACTATACAGTTATCCATAGTATCGTGCTACCTTTCAGCGCGACAACAAAATTTATGTTTTATGATATCGTTGTATACGCTTAAGCGCTTTTGAGCGAGTTTAGGCGTTTTAAAGGTTTTAGAGGTGTTTCAATGCTCGATACTTCAAAACAGATTATGACAGGCACAACAACAGTCGGACTGATCTTCAAAGACGGCATCGCCCTTGCCACCGAGATGCGGGCGACGATGGGCAACCTCATCGCGAGCAAGCGTGCCAAGAAGATCTATAAGATTGCTCCACGGATTGCCATGACCACTGCCGGCGGCGTCGGTGACGCGCAGCAGCTGGTCCGGATTATGCAGGTCGAGTGCAGTCTCTACGAGATGCGGCGCGGGAGGACGATGTCCGTCGGCGCGGCATCGACCCTTCTCTCGAACTACTTAAACCAGAACCGCTACTATCCCTACTACGTCCAGCTCCTAATGGGCGGGTGTGATGGGGATGGACCGAGCGTCTACTCCGTCGATGCTCTCGGGGGGGCAACCAGGGAAGAGGAGATCGTAGCCACCGGTTCGGGCTCTCCCTTCGCCTACGGCGTGCTTGAGGATCAGTACCGCCCTGACATGACCGAGGAGGAGGCAAAGGATCTCGCCATCAGGGCGGTCCGGTCGGCGATGCGCCGTGACGCTGGATCCGGAGAGAACATCATGGTGGTCGTGATAATGAAAGATAAATACGAAGAATCAATAGTGAGCGGGCTGCAGGCGCCATCTGCGGCCCGTCAGACAACCTGATATTTTTTAGGACGATTTTAATGGTGATTGAGAATAAACTTCAGGAACTAAAAGAGCAGATCAACAAGATTGTTCCCCGCGGGATCAAGATCTCGGATGTCGAGTTCGAAGGGCCTGAGCTGGTCATCTACACCGATGACCCGAAACAGTTTGCCGATCAGGCAGACCTTATAAAAATACTGGCGCGTGACCTGCGCAAGCGTATAGTCGTGCGCCCGAATATCCTTGAAGATCCGGAGCGGGCAGCCCGGGAGATCAGGAACGTGGTGCCGGAGGGCGCAGGGATCTCCGACCTCTTCTTCGACCCGGAGACGGGTGAGGTTCTGATCGAGGCGGAGAAACCCGGTGTTGTCATCGGCAAGAACGGCGTAACGCTCCGGGAGATCACAAAACAGATAGGATGGACGCCTAAGGTGGTCCGGACACCGCCCATCGAGAGCTCGACGGTGAAGCAGATCCGGACGTTCCTGCGGTCGGTGAAGGATGAGCGAAAGGCATTCCTGCGAAAGATTGGCCACCGGATCCACAGGGAGGTCACGAGCAAAGACCAGTGGCTGCGCGTCACGACGCTCGGGTGCTGCCGGGAGGTCGGGCGGGCGGCGTTCCTTATATCGACGCCAGAGAGCAAGATTCTGTTAGACTGCGGTGAGAAGCCGGGCAACATATCGAACGGGACGCCCTACCTCTACGTGCCCGAGATATACCCGCTCGACTCCCTGGATGCGGTGGTGCTCACCCACGCACACCTCGACCACTGCGCCCTCGTCCCCCTCCTATTCAAGTATGGCTATGAGGGGCCGGTCTACTCGACCCCGCCGACGAGGGATCTCTCGGCGATGCTCCAGCTCGACTACCTGGATGTCGTGAGGAAGGAGACCGATAAGATCCCCTACACCTCAAACGAGGTGAAGACATACATCAAGCACTCAATAACCCTCAGCTACGGCAGCGTGACCGATATCGCTCCCGACATCAAACTCACGTTCCACAATGCGGGGCATATCCTCGGGTCGGCGATCGCGCATTTCCACGTCGGGGAGGGGCTCTATAACATAGCCTTCACCGGCGACTTCAACTACCAGAAGACCCGGCTCTTCTCCCCGGCGGTATCGTCGTTCCCGCGCCTTGAGGCGCTATTCATGGAGAGCACATACGGCGGCGCAAACGATATCCAGCCGCAGAGGAGGGATGCGGAGGAGAAACTCTACGAGACGGTCTCGACGACTGTCACGCGCGGCGGGAAGGTGATCATCCCGGCGTTCGCCGTGGGGCGGTCACAGGAGGTCATGCTGGCCCTTGAGGAGGGTATCCGGAAGAAGAAGATACCGGATGTGAAGATCTACCTCGACGGCATGATCCGGGAGGCGACGGCGATCCACACGACCTACCCGGAGTACCTCAACAACGAACTCCGAAACCAGATATTCCGGGAGGGGATGAACCCCTTCCTCGCCGAAGCCTTTGTCCAGGTAGACTCCCCTGAGCTCCGCGAGAAGGTCATATCGGGCGAGCCCTGCGTCATCATAACCACGAGCGGCATGCTAAACGGCGGGCCGGTGATGGAGTACCTCAAGGCCCTCGGCCCGGATGAGCGAAACGCCCTTGTCTTCGTCGGCTACCAGGCGGAT
Organism: Methanomicrobiales archaeon; assembly: GCA_012510335.1. Lineage (GTDB taxonomy): Archaea > Halobacteriota > Methanomicrobia > Methanomicrobiales > Methanoculleaceae > Methanoculleus. The sequence continues at coordinate 6,072 of JAAZIF010000139.1, forward strand.
GGGACGCTCGGGCGGCGCATTCAGAAAGGGTGGCGCGAGATCCCGCTCGGGTGGCGCGAGACTATCGTGATCAACCTCGAGATAGCGACCATAGACGGGTTCTCCGGCCACTCCGACCGGAAGCAGCTTATGAACTACGTCGGACACCTTCAACCGCGCCCGGAGAAGATATTCACCATCCACGGTGATGAGAACAAGACCATCGATCTTGCAAGCTCCATCTACAAACGCTACCGCATCGAGACGCACTCCCCTATGAACCTCGAGACATACCGCATGATCTAGGTATGCCGCGGAACCTGCCCATCCTCCTCGGGGTATTCGTGGTGATGGCGCTCTCTAACGCCGTCGTCCCGGTGCTCCCCGATTTCGCCGGAGGAGCGGCGATGCAGGGGACGGTCTACGCCGCATACTTTTTTGGCGTATTCGTCACGGTGCTCCCGGCAGGGATGGCGAGCGATCGTATCGGCCGCGTGCCGCTCATCCATGCCGGGCTTCTCCTGACCCTCTCAAGCGGTATCCTCATCCTGCTCTTCCCCTCCGGCATACCGCTCCTCACGTTCCGTGTGGTCGAGGGTCTCGGGGCAGGGCTCTTTATGTCGGCAGCGCTTGCATGGGCAAACTCGCACCCCTCGGCCGGCGAGACCAGCGGGTATGTCATGGCGGCCCAGAACCTCGGTCTTGTCGCCGGGCTCCTCGCCGCCGGGTGGCTTGATACGGTCTTTCAGAGCCACCTCGCCGGTATCACCATCTTCACGGCACTCACGGTTCCCGCACTTGCGGCGAGCGTCACAATCAGGGAGAGTGAGTATGGAGGTTTTGTGAGAGCAAACCTCCCGGCGATCACGAGGAACTACTTCTGGCTCTTTGTCGCGGCGGCCATCCTCGTGGGCATGACCGGGGCGGTAGCGGCAATCTACCCGGAGTTCACGGGGAACGACCCCTCAATGCTTGCAATCCAGCTTGCGACGATCAACATAGCGACCGTCGTCGCCGTGCTCATAGCACCCCGTATCCCGCTCA
>JAAZIF010000140.1 GCA_012510335.1 Methanomicrobiales archaeon
ACCGTCTGCCGGGATCTCTCGGCCCTGAGGATCGAGGACGTCTGGGATACCTCCGGCAGAACGCGTTATGGCTACATCCACCCCTCCGAACGCGCGGATGAGATGCTGGATGAGGTGATCGATTCCTACAAAGAAGAGATGATGACCTATCTTCAGCGCGGCATGCCCGAAGAGTCGCGCGCATACTGTGCCGGCATACTCCGTGGGATCAGGGAGTTCCAGCACCACTCCGCATCGGCACTCAAGGACGAAACGCCCGACTACTGCGACAGCGCCTTCGCATCCGTCCAGGAAGAGTGGGAGGAGGCCGTCGGTGATCCCGGGCAGGTGCGCCTGCTCGCTATCTACCTTGAGGAAGAAGATCTTATTTGATCACTCCCGCCAAAAAAGGGGTTTACTGATCGAGCCACGCCTGGTAGCGCGACTTCAGCCACGCGAGCGCTCCCTCGGTAACAACCCATCCTTTGCGCGCGCTATCAACGTAGGCGACCGCCTCGTCCCGGTCCCCGTAGCCGTGGTATTCGGGCAACCGGGCCGGCAACCTACGCCTCCCGAGCAGGTACTGCGGAACAAACGGATTTCCTTCCATCGCCTCCTCAAGTGCCTCGTCGGCCTCAGGGCCGGCCCCGCTCTTTCGGAACAGCCAGAGCGCCTTTGCGTACCTGATCGCCGCCATGGGATCATCCTCGTACCCCTCCAGGAGATCCTCGAAGACATCATCCCGGTCAGCTTCTGCGAACAGGTCGGCGAGGACGTGCCGGACACCCTGGTTATCGCCAGGGTTGAGCCGGAGTATCTTCTGGTACACATCGATCGCCTCATCCTTCTCCCCGGTCATCCAGAGAAGGTCTGCAAGCACCATCAGGGCCCGCATGTAGGGGCGCGTGTCAACATCCAGCCAGAAACTCGCCCCTTCCCATTCAAAATACTCCTTCCCGAGCGCCCGCTCCCCGGCGGCCACACCCTTCCGGGCGTACTCCAGCGCCTGCTCGAAGGTTTTTGCATCCTCTTCGGCAAGTATCACCCACGCATCGGCGCAGTCCTCAGATATCTCAAGCGCGCGCCTGGCGAGCATCACCCGCCGGCGCCCGGTCGCCTCCATAGCGTCATACGCGACCTGCTGCGCCTGCTTGAGCGGAGTATCTGTCGGGGCCGGCGGCGGCCCCCCCGCCCTGAGCATCTCCTGCATGTAGGCGTTTGCCTCCTCGATCGATGCAAAATCCTTACTCTGCATCAGCGCTCTGATATTGAGCAGCGCTCTCTCATTTGCCGCCCGCATCGCCATACGGTCTGGTAATTTCTTTGCCATCTTAATCTCATTATCTACCTGGCACCCGATAGAACTTCTGACAACTACTGGGGATTCAGTATCTCACCCCACGATTGCCCGTCAGACCCACAAAAACCCTGATACAGGCGCGCAACAAGTAAGACGTTAATAAAATGAGAGCAAACCCTGCAGTAAAGCGCCACAGGCATCCGGCGCGGAAGAGTATAGCATGATACAGACAGAAAACCTCACCAAAATCTACAATGGAAACACTGCTGTCGACGGCCTGAACCTCACCGTCGGGGAGGGCGAGATCTTCGGGTTCCTCGGCCCGAACGGCGCGGGGAAGAGCACGACGATCCTGATGCTCACCGGCATGATCGAGCCCACAACCGGCCGCTGCCTCGTAGACGGGATCGAGGTCGCAAAAGACCCCCTGGCCGTAAAGAAGATCATAGGCTACCTCCCCGAAGACGTTGGGTTCTACGGGAACCTGACCGCTGAACAGAACCTGGACTACTTCGCCCGGTTCTACGGTATGAGCGCAGGCGAGCGGAAGGCGCGGATCGCCGAACTCCTCGGATTGGTCCACCTCGACGGCGTCACCCAGAAGGCCGGCGAGTACTCCCGGGGGATGAAGCAGCGACTCGGGCTCGCCCAGGCGCTCATCAACGATCCGAAAGTCCTCTTCCTCGATGAACCGACGGCAAACCTCGACCCAGAAGGGGTCAGGGAGTACCGTGACCTCATCATCGCCCTCGCCGGCGAAGGAAAGACAATATTTGTCTCCTCTCACATACTCTCCGAGGTCCGGGCGGTCTGCCGGACCATCGGGCTCCTTGTGGAGGGAAAGCTCGTTACGAAAGGAACGCTCGGGGACGTCGCCCGGATGCTCGCCCCGTCAGATAGTAGCACCATCCGGATCGTCATAGAGACCGTGGAGCAACTGCCCGACCTCGACGACCCCGGGATCATCGCGATCGAGCGGAGCGGCAACCGGGCGGTCATCCGGGCGGCGACCGATATCAGGGACCGGCTCTCCGCCCTCCTCCTCGAGCAGGGCATGCACATCCGCGAGATGCGGGTAGAAGAGCCCGGTATCGAGGACGTCTTCATGGCGATCTACCGGAGGTGATGAGAATGGCACTCGACAGACTCCTTACCGTAGCACGAAAAGAGTTCTCCGATCATGTCACCAGCCGGCGGTTCATCATCATCCTCGCCCTCCTCCTCGTTATATCGGCTATCGGCATACACTCAGGCATCGGGAGCTACAACACCATGCTTGAGTCCTACAACCAGCAGCTCCAGCATACGCAGGAGTTTGAGGATCCCATCGGGCGCTGGATGCCCGAGAAACCCTCGATCATGCTAATCTTCAACGCCATGATGACCTACATGGTGTCGCTCGGCTCCATACTTGCGATCGCCATCGGGTTTGACCTGGTATCAAAGGAGAAGGAGACCCGATCGCTAAAATCGCTCCTCTCACACCCGGTCTACCGCGACGAGATCATCAACGGCAAAGCACTCGGAGGTATCACCGCGCTCGGGTTTGCCGTGGCACTTGCCCTCGCCATATCGCTCGCAACACTCCTCATATTCTCGATCATCCCGACACTTGAGGAGTTTGCTGCCATCCTGATCTTCGGGGCGGTGACGTTCGGGTTCCTGCTCGCCTACTTCGCCATAGCGCTCACGGCCTCGACGATCTCGCGGGAGAGCGGTAATGCGCTCGTCTATACCCTTGTGATCTTCTTTATCGTCTCCTCACTCTTCCCGATGCTCGGGATGGTGGTGGGTGAGGCGCTCGCCGGCGACCCACCCGAACCGCCGGATATACGGATCTCTTCAGGGAGGACCGCCACCGCCGTCGCAAGCACCGGCGGGTACTTCACCAGCACCTCCTCGCAGTCGGTGGTCCACACGGGTGAAGGCCTGAGTCCGGAGTGGCAACAGTACGAAGAGGATATGAAAGCGTATAGCGAGAAACGGATACTCATAAACGACGTCACAAACCTGATCTCGCCGCAGATGAACTACTATGTAGCCGCTATGGCGGTCACGAACCCCCG
>JAAZIF010000141.1 GCA_012510335.1 Methanomicrobiales archaeon
GCCGTGCCTTTCCCGCCCCCTGATCCTCTGGATAAGCGCTATCTACTTTCAAGTACATCTCGGGCATTACCTCTAGTTCTTATATTTCGGGGATTTATAAGTACTGGAGACGCATGAATATACTTCTCTTCGATCCGTTCAGCGGGGCTGCAGGCGACATGGTCATCGGCTCCCTCCTCGATCTGGGGGCGGATGAGGAGGCGGTCAGGGCAGCCATGCGTTCAGTCGTCGGCGAACCGACAATAGAACGGGTAGACCGCTCCGGCATCCGGGCCACCCGGGTGAGTGCGCATGCCCCTGTGCATCACCGCACCCTCGGCGAGGTGCTCGACCGGGTGGCCGGGAGTGACGCCCCCGCTCCCGCGCAGGAGATGGCCCGGCGGGTTTTTTTCAGGATCCACAGGGCCGAGGAGAGCATCCATGGGGTCGGGGCGCATTTCCACGAGGTGGGTGCTGATGACGCCGTAGCTGATGTTGTAGGCGCCTGCACCGCTCTTCACTCCCTCGATATCGATGGTGTCGCAGTCCTCCCGGTGGCGCTCGGGAGGGGGTTTTTTGTCGGGGCTCACGGGACGTTCCCCATCCCGGCCCCGGCGACCGTGGCGATCCTTGTTGAGTCGGGCCTGCAGACGATTCCAGGAGATGAGGACCGGGAGCTCTGCACGCCGACTGGGGCTGCCCTCCTCGCTGAGTTTGTGACGATGAAGCCGGATGATCTCGGTCCCGCAGGGATACAGGCGATCGGTTACGGTGCGGGGAGCAGAGACCCGCCCGGAAGGCCGAACGTCCTCCGTTCGATGCTCCTCTCTGTAGCGGATGGGATCGCCGGCGACCGCGTCGATATACTTGAGACGAACGTGGATGACGTGACCGGGGAAGCCCTCGCCTATACGCTTGCCCGCCTTATGGAGGAAGGGGCGCGGGACGCAAGCGCCATCCCTGCGGTGATGAAGAAGGGGCGGAGCGGCCATCTCATCAGGGTGGTCGCACACACCGATACGACCGACCACCTCGCCGGTGTGATGGCCCGGGAGCTAGGGACGCTTGGCATACGGTGCATACCGATGGTCCACCGGTTTGTTGCCGAACGGACGGTTGAGCCGGTCAGGGTGGTGCTCCGGGGCCGGGAATGGACTATCGACGTGAAGTGTGGCTGGACGGCAGGAAAGATATCTTCCTTCAAGCCGGAGTACGACCAGGCGGCGGCATGCGCACGGGAACTTGGTGTCCCGCTAAGGGAGGTCACCGGTGCCGTTGAGGCGGCCGCACGCCGTCTTTTCATCGAACGGGATGTGCTTGAGCCTTGAAACAGGACCGGGTCAGCACGGGGTGCCCCCCGCTCGACGACCTCTTAGGTGGCGGGCTTGAGCGCCGGGCTATCACCCAGGTATACGGCGAGCCTGCGAGCGGGAAGAGCGTATTCTGCCTGCTGGCGACGGTGGCAGCCCTCAGGGCCGGGAACCCGGTCGTATACATCGATACCGAGGGGTTCTCGGTAGAGCGATTTTTGCAGATCGCCGGGGATGACGCGGAGGAATTTGCAGACCGGCTCTACCTCTTTGAACCGCTCGACTTCATCCAGCAGGGTGCGATGATCGCCGATGCGGAGGTGGTGCTCAAAAAGAGCGACCCCGCGGGCCTGATGGTGGTGGACTCGGCGACCGCCCTATACCGGACCGAGCTCGGTCTCGGGCGTGAGACGGTGCGCACCCTCTCGCACCATATGGTCAGGCTCCTCGGTCTTGCGAAGAA
>JAAZIF010000142.1 GCA_012510335.1 Methanomicrobiales archaeon
GACGCTCATCGCCCGGGGGGCGGCATTCGCTGATGAGATCGTGATCGCTGACCTCGACCGCCCCGGCCCGCAGGTGATCGCCCCCGATGATCCGGCGCCTGAGTCCGAGATCTGGCGGGCGCTGGTTCTCGGCACCCGCGATTATGTCCGGAAGTGTGGTTTTGAGTCGGTCCTCCTCGGTCTCTCGGGCGGGATCGACTCATCGCTCGTGGCCGCGGTCGCCGCCCGGGCGCTGGGGCCCGAAAAAGTCCTCGGTGTCCTCCTCCCCTCCCCCTACACAGCCCCCGGGAGCATCGAGGACGCCCTGGAGGTTGCAGGGAACCTGGGGATCAGGACACTCTCCCTTCCGATCGCTCCGGCCATGGAGGCGTTTGATGAGATACTCGCGGAGGTCTTCGCCGGCATGCCCCCTGATGCCGCCGATGAGAACCTGCAGGCCCGGATCAGGGCGGTTCTCCTGATGGCCCTCGCCAATAAGTCCGGCTCGATGTTGCTCTCCGCCGGGAACAAATCTGAGGCCGCGGTCGGCTACACCACCCTCTACGGGGATATGGCGGGGGGGCTCGCGGTTATAGCCGACCTCCCGAAGGGGGTGGTCTACCGGATCAGCCGGTGGCTGAATAAGGATCGCACGATCATCCCCGACAGGGTGCTTGAGAAACCCCCTTCGGCCGAGCTCCGCCCGGGCCAGACCGATCAGGATGATCTCCCCCCCTACGATCTCCTCGACGCCATCCTCCACCGCCACATCGACTGCTCCGAGCCCCCGGGCGATATAATCGCCGCCGGGTATCCTGAAGAGATCGTTTACCGCGTCCTCGATATGGTCAGGCAGGCCGAGTTCAAGCGCCAGCAGGCCGCAGTCGGGATCAGGGTGACCGACCGGGCTTTCGCTGCCGATCGGCTGATGCCTATAGCCTCACGGCCGTGGTGGCGGGAGGATGCCCACCGATGACGGCGCCCCTCGCCGGCGACCTGCTCGCGATATACGACACCCTGTATGCGGCGTTCGGCCACCAGAATTGGTGGCCTGCAGAGACCGCCTTCGAGACCATGATCGGGGCGATTCTCACTCAGAGCGTCTCCTGGGCGAACGCTTCATGCGCCATCGGGAACCTGGAGGCCGCCGGGCTGCTCGACCCGGAGATGCTTGCCGGGGCTGATACCGGCGATATAGCCCGCCTTATCATCCCCTCCCGGTTCTACAATCAGAAGGCGGAGCGGATAGGGGAGTTTGCCGGGATATACATCGAGGAGTTTCAGGCCGACCCGGCGGTTATGGCTGCCATGGAGACCGACGCTCTCCGCGAGCGCCTGCTCGATATCAGGGGCTTTGGGAAGGAGACCGTGGATTCGATCCTGCTGTACGCCTGCAATAAGCCGGTATTCGTCGTCGATGCCTACACCCGGCGGATATTCTCGCGCTACGGCTTCCTGCCGGAGAAGGCGTCCTACGACAGGATGCAGCGCCTCTTTGCTGACACCCTCCCCCCGGACGTGGATCTCTTCAACGATTATCACGCCCAGATCGTCAGGCTCGGGAAGACCGCCTGCAGAAAATCACCTCTCTGCGACCGCTGCCCCATCAGGGTGATAGGCGGGTCGCTCCGGTGTGCCGCTACACTGCGACAGGCGCCGGGGAGCGGGGCTGACCGGCTGCCGGGAGGCCGGTGAGATCCAGCAAGTCGCGGTTCCGGGGAGCGGTATATGGGATCCGGCCCTTATAGTGTGGCATCGACCGGCGGGCATCATGCGGGGCGGCCCTGCGCGCTTCCCGCCCTAAAGGGATGGGATCCGCCCGGGAGAGATACCGGATCCAGGAGTGATCCGGGCTCTGTTCCAGATTTTGCTGCGGTTTTCATGCCGTCTCTCCCGGGAGGGTGGATGCCCCGGGGCACACTTCTGAGGCTGCGATCCCATGCCGGATCGGCCTATCCGATCAGAACGTTGATATATGATCTACATTGTTAATAATGTAGAATAGGAGTGCTTGGATGGCTGAGGATTTTAGCGTCAAACTCGAAGAGGCGAAGTACTACACCCCCGAGGTCAGCTGTTGTGAAGAGTCCTGGATAGGTGACTACGACAGGATCTACAGGGCGTTCATGGAAGATCCTGAGGGGTTCTGGAACGATATCGCCGGTGAGCTTGAGTGGTTCCAGCCCTGGAACCGGGTGAAGGAGTGGGACTACCCGTATGCCAGGTGGTTCCTGAACGGGAAACTCAACATCACCCACAACTGCCTGGACCGCCACGCCCAGAACCACCGGCGCAACAAACTCGCGCTCATGTGGCGGGGGGAGACCGAGGGCGACGAGCGGTTCTACACCTACCGGCAGCTCTACCACGAGGTCTGCCGGTTTGCAAACGGACTCCTGCGCCTCGGCGTCAGGAAGGGCGACCGGGTCTGCATATACATGCCGGTGGTGCCCGAACAGGTCATAGCGATGCTTGCCTGCGCCCGTATCGGGGCCATCCACTCGGTAGTCTTCGGGGGGTTCGGCGCAAGCGCGCTCAACCAGCGGATCCTGGGCATCAGCGCGAAGGTTGTCGTCACCGCCGACGCCACATACCGGCGCGGCAAGGCGATCCAGCTCAAGAAGATAGTCGATGAGGCGGTTGCAAACGCGCCGAGCGTGGAGCGGATCGTCGTTCTGCGGCGCGATGCCGATAGCCCCATGTCCCTCCGCGCCGGGGTGGAGGTCGACTACTACGACCTGATGAGCGGTGAGAGCCGTGAATGCCCTGCTGAACCGATGGATGCCGAGGATCCGCTCTTCATCCTCTACACGAGCGGCACCACCGGGGCACCGAAGGGCATCGTACATGCCTGCGGCGGCTACACGGTCGGAACCTACTACACTACGAAGCATGTCTTCGATATCGGGGATGACGACGTCTACTGGTGTACCGCCGACCCGGGCTGGATCACCGGGCACAGCTACGGCGTATACGGCCCGCTCCTGAACGGGGCTACCAGTTTCATCGCTGAGGCGACCCCTGATTACCCGACCCCGGGCAACTGGTGGGATCTCATAGAGGAGTACGGCATCACCATATTCTACACCGCGCCGACCGCCATCCGTATGTTCATGCGGATGGGTGAGGAGTGGCCGAACCGCTACGATCTCTCTTCACTCCGTATACTCGGATCGGTCGGCGAACCGCTCAACCCGGAGGCGTTTGAGTGGTTCTACCACACCATCGGGAAGGACAGGTGCCCGCTTGTTGATACCTGGTGGCAGACCGAGACCGGGATGCAAATGCTGACAACGATGATCGGCGAGCCCATGCGTCCGGGGTTCGTGGGAAAACCGATCCCGGGCGTCGTCGCGGACGTCGTCGACAGGACGGGAAAACCTGTTCCCCCGGGCACGGGCGGCCTCCTGGTCGTCAGGGAGCCCTGGCCGTCTATGATGCGGACGGTCTGGGGGGATGACGAGCGCTACCGCAAGTACTGGCAGACCATACCCGGCTGCTACAGCGCGGCGGATCTCGCGGTGAAGGATAATGACGGCTACATAATGGTCATCGGGCGGGCCGATGACCTGATAGTCGTCGCCGGGCACAATATAGGCACCGCAGAGGTCGAGAGTGCGCTCGTCTCTCACGACTCGGTGGCCGAGGCGGCCGTTATAGGGAAACCCGATGCCCTGAAGGGCAACACCATCAAGGCCTTCGTCATACTCAGGGACAGCAGCCAGCCCGGGGAAGAACTGAAGAAAGACCTCGCCTACCATGTCAGGAAGACGCTCGGTCCGATCGCCGTGCCGGCCGAGATCGATTTCGTCCCGTCGCTCCCAAAGACCCGGAGCGGTAAGATCATGAGGCGGGTCTTAAAAGCCCAGGAACTGGGCATGGATCCCGGGGACATATCGACCCTTGAGGAGTGATCCTGGCAGGAGCCGGCGGGGCACTCATCCCTTCATATACCCAACCCTTTATATACTGTTTTAAGCACTCTATAAATATGAAAGAGCACAGACCGGAGGAGTCTCTCAAGATAGAAAATATAGTCGCTTCCGCAAAAGTGACCGACTCTCTTGATCTCAATTCTCTTGCCTCCCAGCTGAAGGGTGCAGAATATAATAAGAAACGGTTTCCCGGCGTTGTTCTCCGTATGCAGGATCCAAAGATCGCGGCGCTCATATTCGGGTCCGGCAAGGTTGTCCTGACCGGCGCAAAGAGCGTCGATGGTCTCTCGCGGGGCCTGCAGATCCTGGCTGACAAGCTGCGGGCACTCAATATCGATATACCGGATAACCCGACATACAAGATCCAGAATATAGTCACATCCGCGGATCTCGGGACACCGATCAACCTGAATAAGATCGCCGTGGGGTTCAACCTTGACAAGATAGAGTATGAGCCCGAACAGTTCCCCGGGCTCGTCTACCGGCTCGACGATCCAAAGGTGGTGGTCCTCCTCTTTGGGTCCGGTAAACTGATCATCACAGGGGGCAAGCAGCCCGAGGACGCCAGGCGGGCGGTGCAGCGGATACTCTCTGAACTCTCAAGCCTCGGGATCATATAGTCTCCACTCTTTTTTTAGCCATGTGCCGCAGGAGGCTCGCCGGATCGTGATCGTCGCCGGGGAGGGGTGGGAGGAGCTCGCCGAAGCGCTTCTTTGTGCGGATGCCGGGGAGCGCGTATATATCATCGGCTCGATGAACAGCGGGAAGACGACGCTCTGCCGCTACCTTATCGACAGGGCCGCAGCCCATAGGGGGATCGCATACGTCGACTGCGACACCGGGCAGTCGACAGTCGGCCCGCCGACGACCGAAGGGATGGTCCTCTGCTCCGTCCCATCGGCGCAACCCTGCCTCAGGTTCGTCGGGTCGACATCGCCGGGCGGTCACCTCCTCCAGACCCTCACCGCGGCAAAGCGCCTCGCCGAGAAGAGCGCCGAACTGGGAGCGGACGCCGCCATCATAGACTCGCCCGGGCTCGTCTTCGGTGAGGTGGGAATCGAGTTTCAGGTCCAGATGATCGACCTGCTCCGCCCCACCCGGCTCGTCGCCCTCCAGCATGGGCGGGAACTCGAACCGCTGCTCGCAAACTTCGCCCGGCACCCCGCGATAACGATCCACAGGATCCCCGTATCGCCTGCGGCGGTCGTCAGGACAGCGGCCTGGCGGCGGCGCTACCGCGAGGAGCGCTTCGCTGCCTACTTTGCCGATGCCCGGCCCCAGGAGGTCTTGCTTGAGGGGTTCGGGCTCCAGGGCCGGCTACCGGATCCACGCGGGGCCAGGGGGCGCCTGCTCTCCCTGAACGACAGCGAGAACTTCAGCATGGCGCTCGGCATCGCCGGCGATATAGATACCCGCCTGCTTACGGTCTTTGCCCCGCCCTTCGATCCCGCCGGGATCGCATCGATCCGGTTCGGCTCGCTCTGCCTGAACCTCGACGCAGAACCGGGGTCGATGGAGTCTCACGTCGGGAGGAGGAAGAGGACGTAGACCGCCGTCTGGACGAGTGTGAGCGGGACGCCGATCCGGGCAAACTCCAGGAACGTCAGGGTCTCGCCGCCCTTCTCAGCGGCCTGTATGATTATGACGTTGCTTGCCGCGCCGAGGATTAGCATATTCCCGGCGATGGTGCTGCCGGCCGCAAGCGCCATCATTGCGGGCGTGGATGTCCCGATCTGCGAGAGAACCGGGAGGGAGAGGGCGACGAAGGGGACGTTTGAGACGAACTGTGAGATTATGAGGCTGAGCAGGGTGATGACCGGGATGGCGGAGAGATCGAGTGGGCTCTCCTCGATGAACGGCTGAAAGAACCCCGACTGCCAGACGCTCGCCATGAGTATGAAGAGACCGGCAAAGAAGGCCAGGGTAGGCCAGTCGATCCCCCGGAGGATCTCGATGCGCCGCCTGCTCCCGGCAAGGATGGGGAGCGCCGCAACAAGGGCTATCCAGGTCAGCCTGATATCGAGTTCCGGTGCAGCCATGGCCATGACGACTTTGATGGCGATCAGGAGAATGAGCAGAACGAGCGAGAGGCGGGCGAGAGCCGCGAGGGAGGGATCACGGATCTCCTCCTCGCAATGCACCAGCGGGGCCGGGCTGAACTCTTCGTGGAACGCCCGGCAGAGGAACGTGTAGGCTACCAGGAGGGAGATCACCGTCGGGGCGGCCAGGTAGAGGGGGAACGTTACAAACGGGTTATCGATGCCTCCGGAGAGTGCGATCAGGAGGTTCTGCGGGTTTCCGATGGGGCTTGCAACACTCCCGGTCGTTATGGCGAATGCGAGCGCTAGCAGCAGGAGTTTAGGGGAGATGCTGTGCCGCCGCGCAAGGTAGAGCATGAGAGGCGTGCCGATGACCGCCAGGGTGTCGTTCATCAGGATCGCCGAGAGCGCCCCGGCGCCGACGAGTATGAGAAAGATCAGGTGCCGGACCGACTCCGCCCCGGAGAGGAGGAGGGAGGCCAGGTGGTAGAGGTAGCCGCTCTCCGCGAGCGCCTCCCCCACTACAAACATACCGAAGAGAAAGAGCATCACATCGATGTCTATGGATGCGAGCGCTTCCGCCGGCGTGATCTCTCCGGTAAGCAGGACGGCGCCTGCTCCAAGGAGCATCACCTGCCATATGCCGAGACTGACGTTCCCGATCTTCCGTATGGCGATCAGGAGAAAGACTGCGGCGAGAACGGCGATCGATATGAGGCCTGCCACGGTCACCACCGTCAAGGAGAGTTCAGAATCCCCGGGTCTCCCTGCCCCACGATATACCTCACAATCACTACCCGGTGCTCTTTGCGATCCCGGTCATCCGGATCGCCATGCGCTCTGCGAGGGTGTATCCAGAATAGACATGGTCCGATCAAAGATTGCAGGATGGGCGCGATAGAGAGAAAAGGACACACAAGAAGACGACGTCAAGGGGGGAAGTGTCTAGTGTGATCCAGATCTCTCTAAATAATCTTTGGTCCGGTCTGGTATTTAATCATTTCTAACTTTGATCGATTGAATATAAACATTCTGGTCTGTTGTCCGGATGCTTACGGGGAATGAAGGCCGGAGGCCCACTCCAACGGCCGGTCGGATGGACCCGGGGTGCCCGGTCAGCTATACCGCGCACCCGCCGGGGGCGGTGCGACGGGCATGCCCCGGCAGCATAACGCGCTACCATACCCATCCCCCGACCACCCGCGCGCGGCCGGCGATGAAATCCTCCACCATGGCGAGGCGCTCGACCCACTGCGAAGGGTTGCATGACACCCCGGGGCATACCATGCGGAGGGGAGTGGCGGATCCCTGCAGATGGATGAAAAGGCCCGGGGCTGTCCTCCTGGGAAACCCCGCGACGCATGGCCCCCGCCCAACCGATAAAAATTAAGGGGGTAATTATAATACGAGACGGATCTGCCTCAGTATCGGGCAATTCCGCCCGGTGCGTTCTTCTTCCGGCAGACGGCGTCGATCACGCCGTGCTGCACGCTGTAAAAACTGTGCAGGACATCGATCTCGCAGTCGAGGTCGATGACCGTCTCCTCTTCGCCCCCGGTGCAGAGGGTCACAGAGCGCTTCTGGAACGCGACGTAGGGAGCGCCTTCTGCCCCGGCATTCACCATGGCGGTGATGTAGATGCAGTCATCCCCCTCGATTACCTCAAACGCGCCCTCTTCGTCCTCATCCATCCCGGAGGGATCAAAGTCCGGTGCATCCTCAGGCGGCCCGCTGATGATTGTAAACCCGATGATCCTCGGATCCTGCAGTGGCATCTCGTTCAAGATCTTCTCCATCAGCCGCGCAATATTCCGGAACATCTCGTCGTATGGATTATTCGCCATGTGTACCACGTATCTGGTATCGGTCGTTCGTCTGTTCGACAACCCCGGTATACATGAGGTTGTTCAGTCTCGCTTTAAGTTCATCCGTGGACAGGTTGCATATTTCATTGAGTTCCGCGAGCGTCAGGTCGAAGTGGGAGAGGGCGAGGAGGATCTCCAGATCCCCGTCGCCGGCGATGATGTCCTCTCCCGTCCGCATCATCTCGACAAACCCCGATTCGATGTTGCTCTCCAGTTGTTCGAGATTATCCAGGAGTTCGTCGCGAACCCTGATCATTCTCCTGAATACCGCGAGATCCCTCGCGAACCTGGCCTTCCGGTCATCATCAACAGGAGGCAGCATAACCTCTTCCTGCTTCTGCAGGTTTACGATGATATTGATGTCATGCGAGAGGTAGTAATACTTTCGCCTCCGCTCATCCTGGCAGGAGATGAGGATCTGTTCACGCTCCATCATCTGCAGGTGTTCTATCACCGCTTTTGGACTGAGCACGAGGCGTTCGGAGATCTCGGTCACAAAACATGGCTTCTGCCGCAACAACTCTATTATCCGTCGCCTGTTCTGGTTTCCCAGTATATCAAGAAGGCGGGAAACCTCACTGCCCCCAAGCATACTTACTAAATGTTAGTGATCCGGACATAAAAACATATCACTCGATGAGGCGGTAGTTCGGCGCCTCATCGGTGATCATGATATTGTGGGGGTGCCCCTCACCGTAGCCCGCGGATGTTATCCGCAGGAACCTGCCGTTATTCTTCAGGTCAGCTACCGTCTTTGACCCTGTGTAGCCCATCGCAGACTTCAGGCCGCCGACGAGCTGGTAGATGACGTCCGAGACCCGGCCGACGTAGGGGGTGACGCCCTCGACACCCTCAGGGACAAACTTGGTCTTCCCGATCTCCTTCTTCTGGAAGTAGCGGTCACTTGACTCCCCGCCGCTCATGACGCCGAGCGACCCCATTCCCCGGTATTGTTTGTATCGCCGACCCTTGATCGTCGTAACCCTCCCCGGCGCCTCATCGGTCCCGGCAAAGAGGCTGCCGGCCATGACAGAGTCCGCACCGGCGGCGATCGCCTTTGCGATATCCCCGGAGAAGCGGATGCCGCCGTCCGCGATAACCGGGATATTGGCCTCATGCGCCACCTCGGCGACGTTTGCTATTGCAGAGATCTGCGGCACGCCCACGCCCGCGACGATCCTCGTCGTGCAGATCGAACCCGGTCCGATCCCCACCTTCAACCCATCGACAAAACCGGAGAGGGCCAGGGCCGCCTCTCTCGTGGCGATGTTTCCGGCTACCACATCGATGCTGGTGCTCTCCTTGATCTCCCTGGCCGCGTTTACGACGTTCATGTTATGGCCGTGAGCGCAGTCCACCACAAGGGCGTCGGCACCCGCCTCGACGAGCAGCATGGCCCGCTCAAAGTCGAAAGGGCCTACTGCAGCGGCGACCCGGAGTTTCCCGCTGGCACCGCGATTCGCGCGGGGATACTGGCGTTTCTCGAGTATATCCCGCATCGTGATGATCCCGACGAGCCGTCTCTCTGCATCGACGATCGGGAGACGTTCGACCTTATTTGCATACATCGTCTCAAGCGCATTCTCAGCCGTGATATCCTCAGATGCCGTGATCAGCTTCTTCGTCATATACCCGGTGATCTTTGCATCGCCCCGCTTCGGCAGGATCGCCCTGATATCCCGGCGGCTGACTATGCCTATCACCTTCCCGTCCTCGAGTACGGGCACCCCGCCGACACCGTGCTGCCGCATGATCCTCTCTACATCGGTTACCGTGGCCTCGGGTCCGACCACCACAACCTCGCGCTCGATCAGGTCTTCGGCCTGTTTGACGATCTTTATCTCGGCGACCCCGCGATCCTGGGGCATGTTCCGGTGAAGGACACCTATGCCGCCTTCCCTCGCCATCGCTATGGCCATCATCGACTCGGTCACCGTATCCATGGCGGCGCTCACGAGGGGGATGTTCAGGGGAATGTTGCGCGAGAACCGCGAATGCACGTCGGCCTCGTCGGGTTCGACCCACGACTCGGCGGGCTCAAGCAGCACGTCGTCGAACGTGAGGGTTATCTCCATCTTCAGTTTCTCGGTGTACATACGTCACACAAGCATCTTCAGTGCCTTCTCCACAAGTTCAACCTTTATAGTAGCGTTTCGGTCGCCCCCGCAGACCATCCCCCGGACACCGATTATATCCGGGTTGACGCGCTTTACGGCTTCGAGATCCTCAAACTTCAGCGAACCGGCAAGGGCCGTCTGCAGCCCGAGATCCCGGTTCTGCTCGACGAACCGGATCAGGGCTTCCTCATCCATGAACGCAAATGTGTTCTTCCCATCCTTAACGCCGGTGTCGATCATGGCGACATCCGCTCCGGCATCCGCGGTCAGCTGACTGATGGCGAGCGGAGAGATCGTACCTATCCTCTGGAAATCAGAATATGCTGCGATTACGACGTATTTCTCAGGGAAGTCCTGCTTCACCGCCATGGTCACTGCCTCGATGACCTCGCGGGCACGGTCGACCCCATCGAACATCAGGCCGACCTTTATAAAATCAGCACCTGCGTGCGCGGCACCATAGGCCGAGAGAGCCGCAGTTCCCGGTTTATACTCATTGTCCCCGATTGCAGCGCTGACGGGTTTTGTACCAGAGATCTCTTTGATCTCCTGGATGATCCAGGGAAAATTCGCGCCGAGTGAGCCTTCAGATGGCTTCTTTACATCGATGATGTCAGCGGAAAGCGAGCTTTTTGCCTCCTCAATGCTGCTTGGACTGACGAGTAATTGCATAGAAATTAATGTTCTTTCATCCTAATAGTGATTACGTTGAGGACATGGAACTGATTCTTGCAGTCGATCTTGCGGGCGGCCTGGTAATGCACGGAAAATCCGGCGACCGCGCCGGTTACCGGCCGCTCACCTGGGGGCTTTCTCCCTCGGCCGAGCCCGAGATCTATATATCATACCTGCGGCCCCGGTTCATGTATATCGCCGACCTGGATAGCATCCAGGGCAGAACCCCCCAGGACGATCTGGTACGGCGCTGCGCCGCCCTTGTCGAGCGGTGTTACCTCGACCGTGGCTGCCGGTCCCCCGCAGAGAGCACGGCGG
Organism: Methanomicrobiales archaeon; assembly: GCA_012510335.1. GTDB lineage: Archaea > Halobacteriota > Methanomicrobia > Methanomicrobiales > Methanoculleaceae > Methanoculleus. Next base: position 10,929 of record JAAZIF010000142.1, read on the forward strand.
TCGAGGGTGTGACGCCGATCATCGGCACAGAGACGGCCGCCGCGGCCATCGAGGATCTCGGGGAGTACCGGGGCGGCTACCTCAGTATCGACATAAAGGGAGGCCGGGTTCTCCCCTGGGGGATCCGGCCGGCAGATATGCTTCGCCGCGCATCGGATCTCTCGTTTGAGGGCTGCATCATATTAAACATCGGCGCTGTGGGGACAGAGGAGGGGCTCGCCCGGGAGAGCCTCGAGGAGATGCGGGCATGTTACGGCGGCCGCCTCCTCTATGGGGGCGGCGTTGCCGGGGTCGACGACATCCACCTCCTCGCCGACGCCGGGTTTGACGGGGCGATCATAGCGACCGCCGTCCACCGGGGGGCGGTGCCGCCTGACTGGATCAGAAGGGGATCGGAGTGCTGATCACGATCGAGGGGATCGACGGGAGCGGGAAGACCACGCTCCTCGCCCGCCTGGGGGATCTCCTCGCCGACCTCGACCCCCTATTCACCCGCGAACCCGGCGCCACCTGGGTGGGGGAGGCGGTCCGGCGGGCGATAGCCGCGCGGATGGATCCGATCACCGAGGCGCTTCTCTTCTCCGCCGACCATGCCGCGCATATCGATACACTGATCCGCCCCGCGCTCGATGCCGGGAGGCTCGTTATATCTGACCGCTACTCGGACTCCCGGTTCGCCTACCAGCCCGCGGTTCTCGACGGGATCCTCCCCGACCCGCTCCTCTGGCTCCGCCAGATCCACGCGGGGTGGTCGATCCGGCCGGACCGGACGTTTCTCCTGGTTCTCCCGGTCGAGGATGCACTGTCAAGGCTCGACCCTGCAACAAAAAGAGAGTATTTTGAGGATAACAGGATCCTCGCCGCGGTGCAGGAGAATTACCTGAAACTCGCGGCGGGCGACCCCGCGCGGTTCGTCATGGTCGATGCCCTCCTCCCGGCAGAGGAGGTCGCCCGATTCGTCGCCGGCGAGATCAGGACGGGTGTCCTATCGTCACGACGACATCCTCGAACGTGAGGACGTCGACCTCCTCCCCCGCCACCTGGTAGGCGGTCTTCGGCGTAAAGGAATCGGGCGGCACCACAATCTCCTCGCCGTTTACCATGAGGGCCGCGGGCGGGTTTCTGAGGAGCTCCGGCGGGAGCGCCTGCACGGCGTCCATGAACGGCCGGGCGAGTCTCCGGAGCGCCGGCCCGATGACCGCCATGTTGAACTCAACCCCGCTCACGACCTCCTCGAGTTGCGGGGTGCCGGTGATCCACTGCAGATCGGCGGCGAGCGCCCGCCCGGCATCTCCGGCATCATCGACCGGATCCGGCGCATATATAACCACGTGGCCGAGCGGGGCGTTGAGCGCCATGCCCCGGTCGTGCTTGTAGCGCCTGAGGTCTGCGACGGTCTTCACGAGGAGGTCGCCGTGGCGCCGCGCTTCGTCGTCATCGTACACGAAGTCCGGCCAGGCCGCGGCGTGGACGCTCCCCCCGGTCAGGTTGTGGTAGCACTCCTCCGCGAAGTGTGGTATGATCGGTGCGAGTATGCGGCAGAGGATATCAATGGTCGTCCGGAGCGCGCTGCACGCGCTCGCCCGGCTATCCTCCTCCGTGTACAGCCGGCCCTTCACGATCTCGATGTAGTCATCGGCGAGCGTGCTCCAGGCAAACTCCCGGATCGCCCGGAGCGCACGGTCGAACTGGTAGCCTTCCATGGCGGCGGTGACCTCGGCGACGGTGTCCGCGAGCCTGACGAGGAGCCACCGGTCGACGAGTTCGGTAACCGGCGCTCCCGGGTCGGTATCCAGGTGCCCCATGGCGAACCTGAATATGTTCCAGAGTTTCGTCTGGAAGCGGGACGCAGCGACGACATCGTTCCAGTTGAACATTATGTCCGAGCCGGTCGCGGCGCCTCCGGCCCCCCACTGCCGGAGCGCGTCGGCCCCGTAGGTTGTGACGATCTCCTCCGGGGATATGATGTTGTCCCGGCTCTTGCTCATCTTAAACCCGTCCTCCCCGAGCACCATGCCGTTTATGAGGATCCAGTCCCAGGGATGGCTGCCGACCAGGGCTTTTGACCGGAGGATCGTGTAGAATGCCCACGTTCGTATGATATCGTGGCCCTGGGGCCGGAGCTGCGCCGGGAAGAACGGGGGCCTGCCGGCCCCGTCCCACCCGGTGACCTGGAGCACCGATATAGAGGAGTCCATCCAGGTATCGAGAACGTCCCTCTCGCCTGTGAACTCCGACCCGCCGCACCGCGGGCAGGGTGTCTTTGGCTTATCGATTGTCGGGTCTATCGGGAGGGCTTCCTCTGCGGGGAGGGTCATCTCGCCGCAGGCATCACAGAACCAGACCGGGATCGGTGTTGCGAATATACGTTGCCGGGATATGCACCAGTCCCACTCCATCGACTCAGCCCAGTTCTCGAGCCGGGCGAACATATGCTCCGGCACCCAGGATATCCTCCGGGCAGCGTCCATTATGTCGTCCTGGTGGATCTTCACGAACCACTGCCGCTCGGATAGGATCTCGATCGGGGTCTTGCACCGCCAGCAGGTTCCCACCCGCTGTTCGAGGTCTTCCTGCCGCGAGAGGATCCCCGCATCCTTCATATCCTTGAGGATGGCCTTCCGGCAGGCCTCCGATGTCATCCCCTCGTAGGGGGCTGCGGCCGCGGTCATTATGCCCTGCCGGTCTATGGCCTTGCGGAGGTCCAGGTGGTGCTGCTTCCACCAGTAGACATCGGTCCTGTCGCCAAACGTGCAGATCATAACCGCGCCGCTGCCGAACTCAGGGTCGACCGCGGCGTCCTCGACGATCGGCACCTCGTGGCCGAATATGGGAACCCTGAGGCTCTTCTTTATGTTGCGGTAGCGCCCGTCATCGGGGTGGACCGCCACCGCAACGCAGGCTGCAAGGAGTTCGGGTCTCGTTGTGGCGATCTCGATGCCGTCGAAGTCAAAGTAGTTGAGCGTGGTCGTGCGGGGGGCGTAGTTGACCTCGGCAAACGCTATGGCGGTCTCGCACCGTGTGCAGAAGTTCACCGGATGCTCGCTCTGGTATATGTCGCCGGCCTTGAGCATCTGCAGGAACGAGGCCTGGGTCAGCCTGTAGTACTCCGGGAGCATGGTTACGTACTCGTGGCTCCAGTCGACGGAGAACCCGAGCCTGCGCATGGTCTCCCGCATCTTATCGATGTTCCCGGTCGTAAGTTTGCGGCACATCTCCCGGAATTTATCGCGCGAGACATCGTTTTTTGTGATCCCGTAGGTCTCCTCGACCTTTACCTCGGTGGGGAGGCCGTGACAGTCCCACCCCTGGGGAAACATTACATTGTAGCCGCGCATGCGCTTGTAGCGCGCGATGAAGTCGATGTAGCACCAGTTCAGGGCGTTTCCGATATGGAAGTTGCCAGTAGGGTACGGCGGCGGGGTATCGATGATGAACTGTGGTTTTGTAGAATCCGGATCAAAATAGTTATCCTCATCCCGCCAGGCGTCCTGCCAGCGCCTCTCCACTCCCGCGATATCGTAGTTCTTTGGTAATTGATGTGACGGCGACATTTTCAGCGTATTATCTCTTTCTCTACAGCGAAATATATTGATCGACACGGTGTTTTTTTACGAAGCCTGCCCGGGCTTTTTAGCGCGCCGCGAGAGCGGTCAACCCTAAAGACTTTTTCCATGCAGCGCCAATGGGTTATGAATGATAAAGTTGCCGGGGTTAATTCTGGCATCGGCGCTCACTCTCGCCTTCATAGGCCTTGCCCCCCTTCTCCAGCCGGCATGGCTGCTCTCGTGCCTCCTGATCCTCTTCTCGCTGGTTCTCTTCCTCATCCGCGATACCAGGTACGTATCGCTCTCGATCATAGTTCTCGCCGCTCTCTACGGTCTCGACTGGCTCTCTATGTTCGTCTTCACCTGTACGCTCGGCATCGTCGTCTTCGGGGAGCTCGCGTTCCGCCTCACCGGGGGGGAGCCGGCATCATACCTCTATCACCTGGCTGCCGCCATCGCCGCATCGCTTGCGGTTATGCTCTACCTAGGGTATGGCGCGCCCCTGGTCGTCGTTATGGGTGTTGTCGTCGCGGTGCTTCTCCGCGCGATCCTCCGGGGCCGGGACGACGCCCTGATGATCGAGGCGCTCGGCGTGGCGATGGCGATGCTCTTCTTTGAGGAGATCAATTTCCAGGTCGATCTCTCAATCCTCGCCGCCGCGGCGATCATAGCGTTCGGGTTTGGATACACATCCTACCGGCTCCGGGTGGCTGATATAAGCGGCCTCTTCTCGGGGGCGATGATCGGGATCATACTCATAGTCTTTGCGGATGTCCGGTGGTTCCTGATCATGCTCACCTTCTTTATAATCGGC
>JAAZIF010000143.1 GCA_012510335.1 Methanomicrobiales archaeon
CTCTCCGAGAAGGGGAAGGAGGGGAGCCATATGGGGAACTTCTCCATATCGATGTTCCTCGGGATGGGGATGGGGCCGCTCCTCGGCGGGTTCCTCAATGACGCCTTCGGTATGCCGTCGGTCTTCTACGTCATGGCCGGTCTCTCAGCGTTTGCAACGATCCTTGTCGCGATCTCGCTTCCTGAGGCAAAGCCTGGTTCATTCAAAAACCCCGTCAGGGAGCCCGCCTCGATGCGGGAGATCTTCAGGCTGCCGGTCATGCAGGCGGTCATGATCTTTGCCTTCATCAGCGCCCTCGGGCGCGGTGGCATGATGGTCTTCATCCCGGTCTTTGCCCCGATGATCGCGATAAGCCCCGCCGGGGTGGGCGTCGTCCTCTCCGCGAACACCTTCCTGATGGCGCTCCTCCAGGTGCCGGTAGGGAGGATCACAGATACCGGGAACAAGGTGGCCCTGATCGTGATCGGTTCGGCCACAATAGCGGTAGCGCTCGCCGTAATACCTTTATCCGGCTCGTTCTGGCCCTTGATCGCGACAACATCCATCATCGGCGTCGGGGGTGCCATCCAGCAACCGTCGATCATGGCCCTGACTGTCGATGCGGGCCGGAGCATAGGTATGGGAACCTCGATGGGCGCTTACAACACCGTCTTTGGCATCGGCATGATCATCGCACCGCTGGTCGGGGGGGTGTTCATGGATTACATCAGCGTCGAGGCCGTATTCTACGTGGGCGGCGCGGTAAGCCTGCTCGGTACCGGCATATTTGCCCTTATGATGCAGAGGAGCGCCCGCAAGGGAGATCTAAAAAATTAGGAGTGGTTCCGACGAGAGATTACTCTGTCGTCTTCCCGTCGAAATGCTCTTCCTGGGCCATAGCCTCTTCGCGGGTCTTATGCAGAACCCCATCCCGGTGCTCGGGCGGCGAGTAGATCGTGTAGAGTTTGAGATCTGCTGTCTTTGATGTGTTCAGGACGTTGTGGCTTGCGCCACCCGGCACGATCACGGCGCTGCCGTCCTCGACTGCGTGTTTAACACCGTTGATCACGACGACCCCTTCCCCTTCCTCGAACCGGAAGAACTGGTCGATGTCATCATGCACCTCCTCGCCGATCTCCTCGCCGGGCTTCAGGCACATAAGCACAAGCTGGCTGAACTGCCCTGTATATAGAACCCTGCGGAAATCGGAGTTCTCTACCGTGTCATCCTCGATGTTAGTTGAGAAGCCTTTCTTCATGTCACAACCTCTTTACAGTCGTTATTAGTTATGGAATGGTTATTATTCTACCGCTGTAAACCGTTCAACCCCCGCCGGGGGCTCCCTCTAATGTGACGGCGATACCCCATCAGCATTGTGGTTCGCCGGCAGGCGCATGCGGTAGGGAAAAACCGTTCAGTCTGGCCAGCCGGGCGATCCTCAAAGCCGGAGTTGAGAGCTCTATCCGGCCGGGGGCAACCCGCACGCGCAAGGCTGCTATATGCGGACAGTTAGATGAAGCACCCTGCCATAATCGCGGATTAGGAAAAAATAGTTTAGCGGCCGGCCCTATACGGTCGCGATCTGCTCGAGTTTGGACTTGGTTATCTCGACCCGGCGGATCGGGTATATCGTCTTGACGACCTTGAATATATCCCGCGCCATATCGCCTGAGACGATATCCTTGACCAGGGTCTCGAGATCGCTCTCCGCTGCCCGGGCGGTCAGGGCCTGCGATATCGCCTGCCGCACAGCATGGACCTGGCTCTGTTCGGCCCTCGACAGGGTAAGACAGACGACTGTCACCCGGAGGAGTTTGCCGTCCTTGCTGATGACCGGGTGGATGGTATCGATGCGGGATGCCCGCCGCTTGACCATCGACCGCAGGTAGTCCCGGGTCACCTCGTGGCCGATAAACTCGGTGTGGGCGGCGTCACCGGCCACGTTGTTGATCTTGAACTTCATCTTTATGTGGGACTTGGAGTAGTCCTGCACAACTTCGCCGAGCGTCGCGGTCATGACCCGGCCGACCATGTTCTCAGGGTCGGCCGAGATGGTGTCACCGATCTCGACTTTGCCGAAGGCATCCGGTACGTAAACCCGGTACCACCTCTTGGCCTTCCAGCCTTCCACCCTTCTTCCAACCTGTTTCTTCTTTGCCATTGTATCACTTCTCATATCTGTTTTATAACCCAATTGAGACTGAATGCGCGTTCAGACCTCCGACTGCCGGGAGGCAGAGGTGCATACATCCTCTGCTATCGCCAGGTTCATGAGGTAGTCATCCATCGATGCGATGATCGACCGGAGCCTGGTTCCCTCGATCTCCGCCCGCACCCCCCCCTCGATCGGGTGGGTTCTGATCAGGGTGAGGTTGTCGGGCTCAAGAGCCGCCGCCACGCATTCCGGGTGGCGGTGCCGGGTCTCGATTATGCCCTCGACCCTGATCATGTGGGTACCTCCTCCAGGAGTTCCTGCCTGAACCGGTCCATCCGATCGGCCCCGAACCTGGCGCCGGCCCTCCGGTGGTGTCCGCCGCCCTGGCCCCCGCAGGCCTCCGCGACCGTCCGCATCAACACCTCGAGGTCGATATCGATCCCCGGCGGACAGCGTGCCGAGACCGAGCAGCGATCCCCTCTCCGCCCGATGACGAATACGGGGCCGTCCTGGACCAGGTCGTTTGCGAGCGCGTCCGCTACGTCGCCTGCCACCGATACGTCGTCCACCTCGAAGAGGGCGATCCCATCGTCGAGGCGGCGCGCCCCGTGGATGCCGGCGATGACCGCCTTCCGGTAGCCGGCGGCGATCTCCCAGGCCTCCTGCAGCGCATAGGTCGAGCGGAGGCAGAGCGATGCGCCTGTATCCCCGGATCCGGCCTTGCCGCAGGCGTCGACGACGGCGGCGAGGCCCAATGCCTCGTCGATGACCTCCCGGCCGAGACTGTATGTGGCCCCCCAGATCCCGTAGATCGCGGAGAGCGATGCTTTCGGGGCGGCCTCAAGAACGATCCGGGAGAGGAGGGCCTCGTAGTCGACGTCGTCTTCGTCGGTGACCTCTGCGACCAGGGCCCGGGCAGCGTCTGGAATGCCCGAGAGCCCTGGGAGGTAGGGGTTGATGGCGAGCGCAACCTGCTCGGCGAGCCCCCTTCCAGGGAGGCGGAGGCCGCGGCGGGGTGCGATGAACCCGTTTGCGATGCCTTCGCTGACTATATCCCGGTTCGGTCCTTCGAGTACCTGGCGGTCGCCTATGATGCCGAGGAGCGCAAGCCCCGCGAGATCCCTGTTGTCCCCCATGCGCTGCGCGACTATGTATGCCGCGCCGGCAGCCGAGAGGTTCTGGTCACCGTCTATACCCGCAAGGCGCGGGTTGACGTGGTAGTCGCCCTCGAAATGGGGCACGTGATGGTCCACCACCATCACGTCGCCAGGGAGGTCTGATAGCGCTGACCCGAGATCGCAGAGGAGCACGCTGCTGTCGCGAGGGATATCGGCCGTTGTGATGGTCGAGCGAACCCTCAGCCGGAACCCCCTGCCCCCTCGGAACATGGCGTGGCAGAGGATGGATGCGGCGGCTATGCCATCGGCATCGTGATGCGCGAACACCTCCACAAACTCCTGTTCGAGGAGATGACCGGCGAGGCTGGCAGCAGCGGCGTCAAGCGACATGGGTCAATCAACGGGAGAGCAGGATCTCCGCGGTCTCCGGCTTATAGGTCCAGCCTTCCGGCATCCGTCCGGACCTGACGTAGTACCTGCCCAGCCTGCGCACCTTTGACTCGGTGATCTGGAGCTGCCGGGCGTTATGCACATCCTTCCTGTTCTCCGCAAGATGCCTCCTCAGTCCGAGCGCCTTCTGCATCAGGTTGCGCAGGTCTTCAGGGATATCGGACTCAAGGCCCTTCTCGCGGAGGATCTCGTTCACGCGCTTGCCGGTGGCGAGCTTGATATCGGGGACACCATGTTTGTCCCGGAGCACAAGGCCAATCTGGCTGCTTGACATGCCATCTTTGCGGAGCTCAACTATGATCTTCTCTATCTCCGCTGCGTCCGTGTTTGACCATTCAGGTGCCTCCTTCCGGTAGGGTCGGACGGAACTGCTGGTTCCACGGCGCCGGGCGTACATTCTTGCCATTCATACACCTCCGATTATGCACTATGCTAAGTCCAGAAAAGAGTCCGTAAACTGACTAATCTCTGTAATCCCGAGCCCTTGCGGGCAGTGCGTGGGAGCACGTCGGACTTACCATAGCCAGCACAGTATGTGCCAGGACATGTTCTCCGGGAAGAATCTTAAGGGTATCGGAGGTGTGCCGCCCCGGAGATCCGGTTCTGGCGGGTGATCCATCCCGGCCTCCTCAAGATCCCCGGCTTTCCGAACGAAAGCGCGGTCCATCCCGACGATCCCGCATGAAATTTCTAATTGATTGAAAGGAGGAACTATTATACTCCAAAAACCCGGTTCGAGAGGATGGAGCTGGAAATGAATTGAGAGGATTTATCATCGCCTGGAGTGATCTCTATTGCGTGAGGGGAGGATCATTGGAACCCCATTTCCGCGATGCGTTGACAAAAGAGCAATTCCTTGATGTTAGCATCATAATTTCCGCTCTGGTCGCCCTAGGCGCCGCCATGTACTGCCTCTCAATCGGGATCTTCATCCTCGTCCCGCACCTCTTCTATATCCCGATTATCCTTGTGGCCTACCAGTATCCGGAGCGGGCCGTTGTGTTTACCGGTGCGCTCTCCGCCGCCTATTTTGCAGAGGTACTCTTCTTCTCCCGGAGTCTCGAAGCAGAGTTTGTTGGCGCCCTGATCCGCGTCATAGTGTTTCTCCTCGTAGCCATCGTCATATCGAACCTCTCGCGTCGTCTGCAGGCACGGGAGAGCCGGTACCGTGGGATCTTTGAGACGTCGGGTGCGGGCATCTTCCTCTTCTCGGCCAGGACCGGGGAGATCGCGGAGATGAACCCCGGATGTTCTGTGATGCTCGGGTACCAAAAAGATGAGGCCCTGGCCCTGGAGGTATCCGCGATCTGGCCCGGGTACTCGGGGCTCGCCGGAGCCCTTGAGGAGGGCAGGATCGAAGGCCTGGACTGCAACCTCACCGCCCGGGACGGGGCGATCTACCCGGTCCTCCTCTCGGCAAGCCTCCTCCCGGATCAGGAGACGGTCTGTGCGGTGGTCACCGATATGAAGGAGCAGAAGAGGATGGAGAACCTTCTCCGCCGTTCGGAGGAGACACTACGGGTCATCCTCAACGCAACCGATGTCGGGATCCTCCTGACCGATCCGGGCAGGGAGGTTGTGGAGGCTAATGCGGCCGCGGTCCGGTTTTTCGGTGCGGCCGGTCGGGAGGATCTGATCGGGCAAAACCCGGACGGTCTGGTTGCGAGGAGGGATCTCGGGGTCATTCGAACCTACCGGGAGCAGATCCTGTGTGGGGAGGCGCTTGCGCCGATCGAGTGCATGTTCCGCAGGCTCGATGGTACCGAGAGGCTCGTGGAGGCCACTCTAACCTGCATCTCGCAGGGCGGAGGTGCCCCGGGGCGGATGGTTATCTCGTTCCGGGATATAACCGAACGGCGCCGGGCGGAGGAGGCGATGCGGGAGGAGAACCGGCACCTCGCTATCATCAACGAGGTCATGGAAGCGGCCACCGCATCCCGCCGGCTGGACGAGATCCTCCCGGTCTCGCTGGAGAGGGTCACGTCGCTGCTGGATTTCGAGATGGGTGCGGCATACCTGGTCCATCCCGGGGAAGACACCGTGCATCTGCGCGCCTCTGTGGGCGATAAGGTTCTCCCGACCTGTAAACGCCGGGATGATCCGCTCTGCCGGCACGTTTTCGTCGATGGAGAGGCCCGGTTCGTCGACTGGTTCGGGGAGGAGTATCCCGGGCATACGGATCTTGGCATCCGGTCGTTTGCGGCGGTTCCAATCCCGGGCGACAACGGGACGGTAGGCTGTATAGCGGTCGCGAGCAGGATCCGGGAGATGACCCCGGAGACCGAGCGCCAGATCCTTACGGCTATCTGCGAGAAGCTCGGGAGTGTGGTCGTGAAGGGGATGCTCCACGAGGATCTGGAGGCGGCGCTCACCTCCGCGAACCGCTACCTTGAGAAGGCGAATGCCGCAGCCGCTGAGGTCAACCTCTACGTGGATATACTCACGCACGATATCAACAACGCAAACACCATTGCGATGGGCTACCTGCAGATGTACCTTGAGTTCGCTGACAAATCGGAAGGGATGCTCATCGAAAAATCGCTTGCAGCCGTCTATCAGAGCAGCGAGGTCATACGAAACGTCCTGACGCTCCGCAAAATCAGGACCGGGCCTGTCGAACTTCGGCCGATGCAGCTTGAGCCGGTGATCCAGGGGATGCGCAACTACTACGCCGATACAAGCATCACCCGGGAGGGACCGGATGTGGCGGTGCTGGCCGACGACCTCATCGGCGTGGTCTTCGCAAACCTCATCGGCAACTCCACCAAGTTCGGGGGGTCGGATGTTGAGGTCACGATCAGCATCAGGGAGGAGGAAGATGGTATGGTATCGGTGACGGTTGCCGATACCGGCCCCGGGATCCCCGACGACCTCAAACCGCGCTTATTCGAGCGCAGCCAGCGCGGGTCGACGACTAAGAGCGGGAAGGGGCTTGGCCTCTACATCGTCAGGATGCTTGTTGAGCGCTACGGGGGGAGCGTCCGGGCCGGGGATCGCGTCCCTGGCCGGCCGGAGAAGGGGGCAGCCATAACGGTGACCCTGCCGCGCTGCTCCCCCGTGAGCGGGTGAGCCGAATATTTATCACCTCCCGGGTCGATATCTGCTGGTACGGGTGCGATAGTAGTCTAGCGGTAGGACAGGGGCTTCCCAAGCCTCTAGCCCGGGTTCGATTCCCGGCTATCGCATACCTATCCGATCCTCTTTTACCGGGCCATTTCTCGCTCAGAGAGCCACGCGGGGGAGTATCAGGTGCGATCGAATAGCCGGTCCGGGGCAAGAAAGCCCCTTCGCGAACCTGATCGTACCGCCGAGCTCCCGGGCAGGAGACACCCTTTTTCATCCCGCCGGCGTGGCAAATCCGCACCTCATCCAGGCAAATGCTGCGAGCGCACCTACCTGCATCGCCACCAGGAACCCGACGGCGAGCGGGATGGCGTCCCGTGCCGGCGCCCTGCCAGGATCCGGCGAGCATCCCGTAGCCTGATCGCCCAGTGGTGCCGCGTGGTGTCGGCCAGGTACCCGGAGACCAGGCGGAGGGCGTAGCCGAGGAACCCGCCGAATCCTGCGACCGCCCCGAAGGCGAGAGCACCGGCGCCGGGCATGTGGAGGCAGGGCCCTGAGACGCTCCGCGCCCCCTCGTATATGATATCGCCAGAGAGGCTCACGATACCAAAGAGGATGATCACGGTGTAGGCCGCCCGGTGTCTCCCACCCATAGGGTGTTATCTCTCGCTCATCGCCCATAATCTCTGCCGGCTCGGAGATTCCTCCGTGACATGGGCGACGCGCTATAACCGCGAGGGGATGGTCCAGACCTGCTGCACACCAAAAACCTATAACCCTTGCAAGACCCAGATTTATTTACACGCCCTGATATGACCCGGAATATCCTGTTAACGAAACGATCGGAGAGCGCCCGGATCGCCGGCGAGGAGGGAGCATGACCGGTGATATGTATGCCCTGAGCATCATCACCGAGAACAGGGCCGGCGTCCTGCGCGACGTGGCCACGGTGATGGCGGACTACCAGGCAAACATACTGGTTATCCAGCAGTCGATCCTCACCACCGGCCCGAACGCCGGAAAGGCCTGTCTCTACTTCGAGTTCGAGGAGTGTAGCGACCACGGTCGGCTCATCGCCGACCTGGCCGGGGTTCCGTCTGTCCTCGAAGTCACCACCTACCCGCCGTTCTCCCGGATATTCGGCTCACGGGTCATCATCATCGGCGGGGGTGCGCAGGTGGCGCAGGTTGCGATGGGCGCCGTGAACGAGGCGGACCGCCACAACATCCGCGGTGAGCGTATATCGGTGGATACGATCCCCCTCGTCGGCGAGCAGAACCTCGCGCTCGCCGTTGACGCGGTGGCCCGTCTCCCACGGGCATCCATCCTGGTTCTCGCCGGGTCGCTCATGGGTGGCGAGATATCGCGGGCCGCAGACCGGGTCCGGCAGGCAGGTATCCCGGTGATCGCCCTCAAGATGGCAGGGAGCGTCCCCGAACACGCCGACCTGGTCGTGACCGACCCCATCCAGGCCGGCGTATTTGCCGTTATGCATGTGAGCGGCAAGGCGGTCTTTGATATCAGTCGCGTGCGTGGTCGTGAGTTCTGATGGATCAGATCGATACAGCAGTCAGGGTGCTCTCGCGGGACGGTCTCATCGTCTACCCCACCGAGACGGTCTACGGCCTCGGGGCGGACGCCCTCTCGGAGGATGCGGTGCTGAAGGTCTATGAGGCCAAGAACCGCCCGCTATCAAGACCGATCTCTATAGCGGTCTCCGATATGGATATGCTCTGCGCCGTTGCGGTGGTTGATGATGCCGCCCGGGTCTTCATCGAGCGGTTCCTGCCCGGACCGGTGACGGTGATCCTCCCGGCGAAGTCATGCCTGCCGGAGATCATCACCGGCGGCACGGGTCTTGTCGGCATCAGGTGGCCGGCACACGAGGTTTCGCTTGCGATCATCGCGCGACTCGACTCCCCTATAACCGCCACCAGCGCGAACGTATCAGGCGAGATCCCGCCGACCAGGCCCGGGGATGTCTATATCCCGAATGATTACATGGTCGACGGCGGAGAACTTCCGGGGACGCCGAGCACGGTGGTTGACCTGACCACCCGGCGGATCCTTCGGAAGGGTGCGGAATGGGAAGTGGTGGAAGCATTCCTCAAGACTCTGCGATAAAGCCGGTGCGGCTCCGCGACTTCATCGAGGACCGGGACGGCTGCATATACGCGGTCTCGAACTACGACAACATCGATCGGATCGGGTGCATACTCCGGTACGTTCCCGATCAGAACGGCGAACGAACGGATCCCTCGGGCCGGCGGTATCGGAAGTACGAGTTTGCCGAGTCCTTCGCCTGGATCCGGGAGCATAAGCCCGAATACCTGGATAGCGTCCACAGGGTGCCCTGCGGTGACGTGATCCGGGTCTACAAGCCGGAAGAGGAGATAGGGTACGTGTTGGCGAGGAACACCCGGGTGAAGAGGCTCCTCTCTCACTTCACGCTCCCGGCGGGCTCGTTTGGATGCACTGGCTCGCTCCTCTGCGGCCTTGAGAACGAGGCCTCCGATATCGATATTGTGGTCTACGGCGACGCCTGGTTCTCGGCCCAGCGCCAGCTCCGCCATCTTGTGGCGGCGGGTGTTATCCCGGTGATGAGCGAGAGGATGTGGCGGAAGGTCTACGAAAAGCGTGTGCCGGAGATATCGTTTGACGCATTCGTCCTGCACGAGCAGCGGAAGTGGAACCGGGGGGAGTTTGAGGAGACCTACTTTGACCTCCTCTACACCCGTGCTTACGGGAACCTTGATGCGATCCCGCCCGGCAAGGGGACTGTTCTCGGCCGGGCGATGATCGAGGCGAGGGTCACCGACGCCTCCCTCTCCTTCGATAACCCCGCGGTCTATACCGTGGACCACAGCGATATATCCCGGGTGCTCTCCTTCACTCATACCTACTCGGGGCAGGCGCTCGCGGGGGAGGTCATAGAGGCGCGGGGGGTTGTGGAGCAACACGGTGATGAGCGGTGGCTGATCGTCGGGACGACCCGCGAGGCGAAGGGGGAGTATATAGTCTCGCGGACACTGCTAGAGGGTTCAGAATAGATCGGAGAGGCGTCTCGGCCCGGACATGCACCGCTCGAGGTGAGGGCAGCCTTCGCAGGGTGCCCGGAGGGGGCGCTTCGGGATCTCGCCCGCGATGATCCTCTTTGCTGCGCGTATCGCCCTGACCATCGCCCGCCGGTCCCGGGGCTGGGGCTCGACGAACCGGGAGATGCCGCTCGCGATGTACTCGACGTAGCCGCCGGTGACGGGCCATCCGAGGGTCTCTCGCAGGCAGGCTACGTAGCAGGCGATCCGGAGGCGGTCGGTGCCGTAGGCGCCGGCCTTCGGCGCGGTGCTCGACCGGGTGATGGCGAACGTGCCGTCCTCAAAGATCTTGTCCACCCGGCCCCTGATCCCGAGGATGTCTGACTGGACCGTGAGGTCTGACTGGACGGGTCTCTGCCAGGCGCCCTCCCGGCAGGCGCTGATGCACTCATCGAAGAGTTCCCGGGCCTCAGGGGGGGTGTCGGGGAGGATGCAGAGGATCTCGTCCCATATGCTCTCCGGGTCGAGCATCCCACCGAGGTGCGTGGAGACCTGTTTGCAGACTGTGTAGCGGGGCGACTCGGGGTGTTCCCAGGACCGCTCGAAGTAGTAGCGCCGGGGGCATATGTGGCAGGCGACGATGCCGGATACCGGTATGTACTGCTCCATGGGATTGATTCCGCTTTAGAAGAGTTGCGCTCTCCCCCTATAAAGCGGGATACACCCTGCGGCCCGGGATCTGTGGAGCGGGTTCATGCCCTGTGCGGTTGGCGGCCCTGCGCCCGCCGGTGGGGGTGCGCGATGGCCGGCAAAGACCAACCATTATGCCGGAGCGGATCGAAGAGTGAGTGTATGGCAACCCGAGAGATATCGATCAATATCCCCGGCGACCTCGACCCGGTCTACTCAAACCGCATCCAGATCGCCTACAAGGAGGACGAGTTCACGTTCCTCTTCCTGCACGAGATCCCCGGCACGAACCAGGCGCGGGCAAAGGCGATCGTATCGATCAGCCCCCGGCACGCAAAGAACCTGGTCGAGGTGCTCGCGAAGAGCGTGGCCGATTATGAGCAGAAGTTCGGCCAGATCAGCGCGCCGGCGACCGCCCAGCCCCAGGAGAGCAATGTCACCATCAGGGGCTACTCCTGAGGGGCCGGGTGATACATTTTTAATTCCGGACGTGCAATGGTATAAGGCAGATTGCCGCTGTGGCTTAGTGGTATAGCGGTTGATTCGTAATCAACAGGCCGGGGGTTCGAATCCCTCCAGCGGCTCTTTAA
>JAAZIF010000144.1 GCA_012510335.1 Methanomicrobiales archaeon
ATTAGATCAGTTTTATCATGCCCGCTGTGGGCTGGTAACACTCCCCTGCGGTGAGGAGTTCCTCAAGCGCCCTCCGCGCCTCCCGCGCGGATAAACCGGAACAGACCCCGAGGGCGACGGCGTCATCGATTGGGATCCCGCTCCCCTCATCCCCGAGGGCGGAGAGAAAGAGATCCCGCCCGGGGACGGGCAGGGTATCGGCGCTACCCGGGCGG
The DNA here is from genome assembly GCA_012510335.1 of Methanomicrobiales archaeon. Classification (GTDB taxonomy): domain Archaea; phylum Halobacteriota; class Methanomicrobia; order Methanomicrobiales; family Methanoculleaceae; genus Methanoculleus. The sequence continues at coordinate 216 of JAAZIF010000144.1, forward strand.
AGACTCCCAAGCGCCGTCCGGACCATCCCGGCCATACCCCTGATATCCTCGCCTGTTGTCCCGTAGAGCCCGATGGCTGTTATGGCCCGTTCATCGCCGGTGCCCGAGAGAGCCTCCTTGAGCGCTTCAAGTCTCTCAAGTGTCGCGCCGGCGGTCTTCTGCATCCAGAGGTCGCGTGCGGTGCGGCCCACCACGGAGAGCGCCTCGGCATCTATGGTTGCATACACCCGCGATCCGGATCCGGTGAGCGCCGCCTGGCCGGTGACGGCGACGAATGCCGGCGGTTCGATGTAGCCGAGCGTCTCGATCGCATCAGGGTTCTGCCAGTCTGCCGTGACCCGGAAAGTACCGGTAGGATCAGCGACCCGGGCCTGCATTATATCATCGCCCCCCCTGCGTTCGGTGAGGGCTCCGACTATGAATATACGGCGGCACCAGGCTCCAGTGGGCGTCACCACGTATGATCCATCCCCGGAGTCCACCGTGTGCCGTGCGGCAGAAAAATCTCGTGCAAAAACCCGTTCTGCAGGCTCCATACATCCATCCTGGAGGGGTGGCGTTCCTCCTCATCCCGGCATTTCCTTCTATCTATATTCACCCCCGAACCTCTAAAAAGGATCATCGGAGGGGGTGGCGATGCTTTTACGATGCACGAGAACCAACATCTATGCAAATGGAAGGTAACCACACCATCTGGATAGAGAAGTATCGGCCAAGGAGGCTCGACGAGATGGTCGGGCAGCAGGAGATCGTGGTGCGCCTTCAATCCTACGTGAAGACCGGCAACCTGCCGCACCTCCTCTTCACCGGGAGCGCAGGGGTCGGCAAGACGACCGCCGCTGTGGCGCTCGCGCGGGAGATCTTCGGCGACTCCTGGCAGATGAATTTCCGGGAGATGAACGCCTCGGATGAGCGCGGCATCGACGTTGTCAGGAACCAGATCAAGGAGTTCGCCCGGACGTCGCCGCTTGCCGGCGCGAAGTTCAAGATCCTCTTCCTGGACGAGGCGGACGCGCTCACCACTGACGCACAGGCGGCGCTCCGGAGGACCATGGAGACCTACGCCCGAACCTGCCGGTTCATCCTCTCGTGCAACTACTCCTCAAAGATCATAGATCCCATCCAGAGCCGGTGCGCCATATACCGTTTCAGGCCGCTTGACAGGGAGGCGGTCATCGAGGAGAACACAAGGATCGCCGCGATCGAAGGCCTCACAGTCACGGATGGGGCGCTTGATGCCATCGCCTATGTAGCCTCCGGGGATATGAGGAAGGCGATCAACGCGCTACAGG
>JAAZIF010000145.1 GCA_012510335.1 Methanomicrobiales archaeon
GGCCCATATCGAGAAGGCGCACAATAGCCGCATCGATGCGAACGGCCCCCCCGGTACCAACCGGGTACAAACACCGATGAGGATATAATCAACCAGAGTTACCTTCATACCGGCGAGGCGGGGGCGGTAGAGCCGGAGCAGGCCCAGAATCCTGATGGAAGAGCAACGGTGCATCGGCAGATCATGCCCGGCCGACTTCATGAAAAAAGGGTTAATCGATGGCGATGAAGGCCTGTTTCCCTACTTTGGCGTAGGCGCCGCAGACAGGACAGGTATATTCATCAGGCAGATCCCGGAAAGCCGTCCCTGCGGCTATGCCCCGCCTGGGCTCCCCCCGCTCCGGGTCGTATATGTAGCCGCAGGCCACACAGAGGTACCGGCCTGATCGCTCTGCCAGGATCAGGAACGACCTCGGCCCCGCTCCACAGACCGGGCAGACGTAATCTGCCGGCAGTTCTTCAAAGGCAGTTCCGGGTGGAATCTTCTGCCCCGGCTCTCCCCGTTCTGGTTCGTAGATGTAGCCACACACCACACACTTATAAGGTTGCATACCCCTTGCCATTAAGATCTCCTCGATAAAACAGGTACCGTTCGTGCCGGTACTCTGCGCCGTAGTTATGAGGCCCTTGATATAATTCTTTCTCCCCCGCACGCACCAGAGAGTGTGCCGCGCTCATCAACCCCCTCTCGTGGGGGTCCATGCAGGGAACGGGGATCACGCTTGAGCCAGATGCAGCCCCGCACAAAGGTATTTCATGTATGACGGCAGATTAAACAGGGTGAACAGGGCACAAAAGCGCAATCAACGTATTCTACGTCTCTGTTCCCGGGCGAGGGTTGCCAAGCCAGGTCAAAGGCGATAGGTTGAGGGCCTATTCTCGTAGGAGTTCGAGCGTTCAAATCGCTCCCCTCGCATCTGTTTTGTGGATCAGCAGGCACAAATGCCCTTTTGAACCCTTCCATCTGAGGCGGCCCCCCCTTCCGCAGTAAGATGATAACGCGAGGTTACACCCCGGCGGGGCATGGGAGCGATGTATCCCTGCCCGGGATGAAGAGATAGAACCGGTTCTCCCCGGGCCTTGCTGCAGGGGCGGTCCTTTTGCATCCGGCAAGAGGGAAATATCCAGGTTCGATGCCTGACTGGAATGGGATCTACGCGAACGCCTCATGGCGCCGCTGGCACAGTGTTCTCAACTCATCCCACTCATCGGGGTGTTCTGCAGCCCATACAAGTATTGCCCGGGCGACCAGGGCCCGTGACTCCGGGTCGCCCTGGCAGTCGACCAGGATGCAATCAACCACAGCTCCAATCCGGCCCTCCAGATCCTCGCTCATCTCCGCCATAACACACCTTCCGGGTACGCGCACCGATCAAGAGTTCTGACACCATAACCCTGATCATCATGGGCAAATGGGGCGCCGGGAAGCCCCGGACTCACCTGAGGGCCGGTTTACTCTGCCGGCAGCAGGCATCTCCGCCCCGCTGCCGCAGGGCTTAACCATCTCCAGGTAAGAAGATCTGATCGTGAGACTCGGCGTACTCTTCTCGGGCGGGAAAGACTCGCTCTTCGCCTGCTGGAAGGCGATGCAGCATGAGGAGGTAGCCTGCCTGATCACGGTCGTCTCTAAAAACCCCGAGAGTTACATGTTCCATACCCCAAACATCCACCTCGTCGGGCTGCAGGCTGAGGCGGCCCGCCTCCCCCTCGTGGAGGTGGGGACGGCCGGCGAGAAGGAGGTGGAACTCCTGGATCTCTCGCGGGCCATCCTTGAGGCCAGGGAGCGGTTCGGGATCGAGGGGGTCGTCACGGGGGCGATCCTCTCGGTATACCAGGCGGCGCGGATCCAGCGGATCTGCCGTGAGCTGGATCTCTGGTGCTTCAACCCCCTCTGGCACGCGGACCAGGAGGCCTACATGGAAGAACTCATCGATGCCGGGTTTCGTGTCATCATAGCGGGAGTCTTCTCCTGCCCCTTCGATGCATCCTGGCTCGGGAGGGAGATCGACCGCCGCACCCTCGATGAACTCCGGGAGGCCGCCCGGAGATACCGGATCACCATCACAGGCGAAGGGGGGGAGTTTGAGACCTTCGTCACCGATGCTCCCTTTTTCTCCCGGCGGATCGCGATCGAGGAGGCATCGAAGGTCTACCGGAACTACAGCGGTCTTCTCAGGATCGAGCGGGCGAGGCTGGTGGAAAAATGATCCTGGTGATTGACCTCTGCTACCGGGGCGATTCGCTCTCCCGGGACGAGTTCGTCGGGCCGGTCGTACGGCATCTCCGGGGAGCGGGATCCTCGCCCGCTGTCCGCCACTACACCGCAATCGGCACACATGACTTTGAGGTCGCGGATGGGGTGATACTCTGCGGGACCGCACTGAAAGACAGGGGTTTTATGGAGAATCCCGGGAGGTTCAGGTGGTTTCATGCGTTCGAGCGCCCTGTGCTTGGCATATCTTCCGGCATGCTGGCCCTCGCGGCGGCCTTCGGCGGCGACATTGAACCGTGCTCCGGGATCGGTATGACCGATCTCCGGGTGATCGCGCCCGATCCCCTCTTTGCCGGGAGAGAGACCTTCGCGGCGTACGAGCTCCACGATTTTGCCGTGCGGGTTTTAGACGGGTTCATACCCCTCGCCGTATCAGACCGGTGCGTCCAGGCGATCCGGCACCGCTCGCTCCCCCTCTACGGTGTCCTCTTCCACCCCGAGGTCAGGAACGAGTGGATCATCGAGCGGTTCGCCGGGCTGGTGGAGTCAGCCGGCGCCTCCATCCCCGGTGACCCATAGGCCGGGGAAGCGGCAGAGACCTCTCCACCCGTCACCGGCCGTACTGGTTGATCGTGTTGATCAGGGCAGAAAGCCCCTCCATCTCCTTCTCAAGCACCCCGGCCCGGGTCATGCCCATGCTGGTCTCCGCATCGGCGGTCAGCATATCGGGGCCGCGCACCACCTCACGGTCGACGCCGTCAGCGGAGAGGATCGCCTGCGCCTCGGCGTCATGGACGAACGCCCGGCCGGGTATGATCACGACATCCTCAAGCCTCTTTAAGTTCACACCGGCGAGGTCGTCGGCGGTGATGAGGCAGGCGATCTCTTTTCTGACCCTGACAACCCTTGAGCGGCCGCCGCGGATCGAGAGGATCCGCTGGATGAAGGGGGCCGCCACGCTCCCGGTGATCACCGTGGCGCGCTTCTGGACCCTTGGGAGTTTTCGCAGCAGGTCCGGTTCGTGGAGGATCGCAAACGGCGATCCTATCGAGGGATCCCAGAGCGGGGTTCCGTTGATCTTCATCGAGAACCGCTCATTGAGGTCGGTGACTATATCGCGGAACTCATCGGCGGTATGGATCTGCTGCCCCTCTATGAGGGGTGCGTTGCCGAGTATGAGCCCCTGGTCGGTCCGGTTAGCAAACCGCATCAAAATCAGCCCTTTTGCCCCACGCTCCTCAAGCCACGCGCAGGTATCCTCCAGGATCTCGCCGTCGTTCGCGCCCGGGATGACGACCGCGGCGGCGTAGACATCGATTGCGCCGCATAGCCGGTCGAGGATCTCAAGCGAGGCCTCAGGCGTCGGGTCGTGCATCCAGCGCCGCCGCAGATCGGGGTCGGCGGCGAATATGGTGTAGGAGATCTCGGAGAGGCCGTTTTCGATGAGGTGATCGGCGATGGCAGGGTCGTCAAACCCCTTGCCGCTGGTGTAGCCGATGTGGAGCGGCACCTCCATGCTGCCGAGCAGTTCGACGAGGTCGCAGAACTCCGGGTAGCAGCTCGGATCCCCGCCACCGCTGATGGTGATCCGGTCGACGTCGTCGGTCATCACCTGGAGGTTTGCGAGCGTCTCGTCGGCGACGGTCCGGAGACCCTTGAACCCAATGTAGCCCTCCCGGACGCCCCGGGTGCAGTAGTCGCAGCCTTTCTGGAACGGGAGGCAGTATTTGCATCCAAACGATGTCATCCCCCTGACATGTTTGAAGTAGCAGTACGAACAGAATCCCCGGCAGTCAAGGCCGGGCCGGCCCCCTAGATCGACGGTGAGATGCGACATCCTGCTGGTACTCTCTGCGCTCCTCTGTTATGAATATTGCAGACCTGCTAATATCACCAGTTTACCGGCGGCACCGTGCATCTTTATCCCTGCGGGGTGAAGTATCCGCGGAGGGTGATTGGTGTGCGGACGAGTCGCCGGCTGCTGCTCCGGTTCTATCACGACCCCGGATACGACTTCTCCCGGGTCCGGGTCGAGTATGTCGACAGGGGGGCGCCCGGCGATCGCTCGGAGGTGCAGGGGGACCGGATCCTCGCGCTCGACGCGCAGTACCTGGAGGTGGATGCCGGAACCCATGTCGCATGCATCCCGTATCACCGGATCCGCCGCATCCTCTACGACGGCGAGGCTGCCTGGGAACACGGTGGCCGGCCATGAGGGGATCCGGGCGCCATCTTTTTTACTGCAGACGACCCACTATACAGGGTATGCCCCAGTGGCTCAGCTGGCAGAGCGGGTGACTTGTAATCACCAGGTCCCGTGTTCAAATCACGGCTGGGGCTCTTAGACATAGTATCCTCAGTCCCTTCTTGAAGAGAGCAGCATACCGTGGTGCATATGGAAAACTGGCTCTGCTGGTGCATGTCCGATCCGCCGTAAGCACCAGACCGCCGCATAAGAAGTGGGCAGGCAAGCCCGCCAATCCTCCAGGCGGTCGTTCATCGATCGGGGCAGGGCTTACAGGGTGGATGCGCAGGCACGCTCTGCCGTGGTTTTGGGATCCGGGGATCTCCTGAGATCAGCGCAGGGCCGGGGTGGATCACTCATCCATTCTTTCTCAACTCGAAATACTGCCGGAGAAGATCCTGATTTTCGTCACAAAACCTGCTTCCCCCATCCTTCAGGTTTTTCTGAACTTCCTGCGCAATCTGACTGTGTTGCTCCCGGTAAAAACCGTAGAGCGTCTTAATGATCGGCCCGAATTCAGCGTCATCGGCTTGCACGAGTGCATCCAGGTAAGCGGTTCGGTGTTCCCACCCGAGGTAGAGCGTCGGGTATCCGGAACGTTCCAGGATGAAATTCATCAGCGCTCGCCCCACCCGCCCGTTTCCGTCAACAAATGGGTGGATGATCTCAAATTTTGCATGGAACAGGATCGCGAGCTCGAAGGGGTTGAGATGTCCCCTGTTCCGCCGGTACCACCTGACGAGATCCTGCATCTCCTCAGGTACGAGGATCGCGGGCGGCGGTTGATAGTCGGCTCCCACTATGCCCACCTGGATGTTCCGGTAATTTCCAGGATCGCGGAGGATACGGTCCATCAGGATCTCGTGGATCTTCTTGACGAGCGCCCCGGTGATCTCCCCGGTATACCCATCGAGATACTCTCTGAGTGTGATGTAGTTGAGGATTTCATACACCTCCCTCACTTTCTTTCCAGCGGGAGAGATGCTGTGTTCTATAAGTTCCTGCGCTTCCCGGAGGGTGATGGTGTTTCCCTCGATCGCGGTCGTACCCTGGATATAACGAACGTACATCGCATCCTGATATCGCTCACTCTCGTCTGGATAGAGATCCCTGAACAGATCGTAGAAGTAGCGCAAACTCTCAAGGTTTGTGGCCTGATTCCGATCAAGGACGGTGAAGGTGTAGTGTTCCAGCCGGTACTCAAGGTATCTGGTTAACCTCAAAGAGAGGTGATCGAGCAGTTTCACCGAGAGATCCTGCGGCTCGACCTTTTCGAGCCTGCCCACGTATGTCTGGATATAAAGGGATTTAGAGTTAACTTTTACCCTGTCCCGTATGTA
>JAAZIF010000146.1 GCA_012510335.1 Methanomicrobiales archaeon
CCTTATGAGATCCCCGACGGCGGCGAACCGGGTCGAGAGTTTCTGCCGGTCCTCGGCGAGCCTTGAGCCGTACTCGATCACCCGGGCGATCGCGCCGCGGTCGAGGTGCCGGAGCTCCTCCTCCAGGACGAGATTGCACATAAAATCGGCGTATTTCCCGGCATTCTCGTCGTTCCTCTCCATCACGATATCAAAGTCCGCCTTGACCTTGAAGAGCTCCTTGAAGTCGGGATCCAGCCGGTAGAGGAGCTGGTAGATCATAGGCGTCCCGATAAGGGTCACCTTGATGTCGAGGGGGATGGCTTCAGGCTTGATGGTCTTTGCCGTTATAAACCCCATCCGCTCCCCCGGCTCCTCGATTACGGCTTTCCCGGTCTTTAAGGCGGTCTTGAGCCCGTCCCATGAGAAGGGGTTTCGCAGGAGGTCTTCGACGCTGAGAACCAGGTAGCCGCCGTTGGCCTTATGCAGCGAACCCGGCCGGATCATGGTGAAGTCGGTCGTGAAGATACCGAACTGGACCTCCTTCTCGATCTTCCCGAGAAGGTTCTGAAACGTCGGATTCTGCTCGACTACCACCGGCGCTCCTTCGGTCCCGGCGTTATCCACGACGACATTCACATCGTACTTCCGGAACGGGAGTTCCCGGATTAAGGCCTGGAACTGGGGAGGAACCCCCTCCTGCTCGGCGATCCCGAGGAAGGCCTGGAGGTTATCGAGTATGTCTTTCTGGACGGCATCGATGTACTCCGGAACCTCCGGGACATCGGCATATTTCTCCTTGAGTTCAGCGACGAGGTTTCCTATAGCGTAGAGGGCGATATCGTGGTTCAGGTTCCTGACCGCCTCGCCTCCCTGGCGCTCGATATCCTGAACCTGCCGGAGCGTGCTCCGGAGTTCGGTGTTGAGGGCGTCCCGCCGCCGCAGAACCTCAGTCCGTACCTCCTCGGGGAGATTGATGAACTCCTCCTCCGGGACCGGCCTCCCGTTGATTATCGGTATGGTCATGAGGCCGATGGGGCTCATCTGGATGACAAAGCCCTGCTCCTGGGCGCGCTGGTTTATCCGGGCGATTAGTTCTGTCCTCTGCTCCTGGAGGGTTTTGAGGGTATCATCACGCCGTCTTGCATATTCTTCGCTCTCAAACGCACGGGGAAGCGCCTGGCGGGCCTCTTCGATGAACCTCTTCATATCCTCCCTGAACCCCACCCCCCTCCCGGCAGGGAGAGCGATGGCGTCCGGTTCGTACTGGTTCTCGAAGTTGTGTACGTAGACCCGGTCGTCTGCCCGGGGTTTCGCCTTCGCGAGCTTATCGAGGAAACTCCGGACGGCGGTCATCCGCCCGGTGCCCTGGGCGCCCGCGGTGTAGACGTTGAATCCTGATTCACGGATCTCAAGACCGAATCTTAGCGCCCTGAGCGCCCGTTCCTGGCCTATGATCTCCTCCATCGGCTGCATCTCTTCGGTGCTGGCGCACTTAATCTTTCCCGGCTCGTAGACGTTCCGGTACTCTCCAATATCCAGAGGTTGAACCATCAGTCTCACCAGATCCTGATCGTTGTTATACCGCAGGGTGTCTCGCCCTCTTTAAAAAGATACCCCCTGATGTCATGATGAATGGCTTTAATGTTATTTGCGACTATGTTAATATGCTCTGTATGTGGTCCTACCCGCATGAGACCGCAGAAACAGGTGAAATCAATGAGAATTGCGATTGCACAAGATGGAAATCAAGTGTCCGAACATTTCGGGCACTGTGAAAGCTACGCGATCTTTGATGTGGAGGGCTCGATCATCTACCGGAGGGACGATCTCCCGAGCCCCGGCCACGAACCCGGGCGACTCCCGGCTTTCCTGGCTGATCACAGGATCGACCTGATCATCGCCGGCGGGATGGGACCACGGGCCGTCGGTCTCTTCAATCAGAACGGTATCGAGGTGCTCCTCGGCGTCAGCGGGAACGTTGATTACGTCGCACAGGACTACATCGCCGGCCGCCTTTTCCCGGGAGAGAGCACATGCCACCACGGGGAAGGCGAGGAGTGCGGTGGGCATTAAACAGGGTGCATCGCCCGTAATATTATATCCATACGAGTAAGAAGGAGTGTATCCATGATTGTCTGTATCACAGCACGTGCCCCGGGCACGGACGCCCCGGTCGAGCAGCGGTTCGCCCGGGCACCCTACTTTGTCTTCGTCGATACGGAGACGGGTAAGTCTGAATCGATTGAGAATCCCCTCATTGACGCTGCCGGCGGGGTCGGACCCCGGGCGGTCCAGCTGCTCTCGGATCGCGGCGCAACGGTCGCCATCACCGGCCACGTCGGCGGGAACGCTGCGCGTGCGCTTGCAGCCGGCGGGTTTAAGGTCTTTGCATACCAGGGGAGCGGCAGCGTAGCCGATGCCCTCGCGGCGTACACCGCCGGGAACCTGCAGCCGATCCCCCTTGTCTGAGGCGGGGTCAGGCATGAAGATTGCTATTGCAAGCGGCAAAGGCGGGACCGGGAAGAGCACTGTGGCGGCGAACCTCGCCTGGACGCTCGCCCACTCCCGCGATGTCGTGCTCGTCGACTGCGATGTCGAGGAGCCAAACCTTCACCTATTCTTCCCATCCGAGGCGACGGACGTGCCGGTGACGGCCCCGGTCCCGGAGATAGACTACGCGAGGTGCAACTTCTGTGGAGAATGCGGGAAGTTCTGCCGGTTCGGGGCGCTTGCCGTGGTGAAGGACACCGTCCTCACATTCCCCTACCTCTGCCACTCCTGTGGGGGCTGTGCGCTGGTCTGCCCACGGGGCGCGATCAGGGAGGTTCCACGCGCCATCGGCCGGGTCTCCTGCTCCCGTCCGCTCCCCAGGCTGGTCCTGATCACCGGCATATTAAACGAGGGGGAGGTACTGGCCCCGAAGGTCATAAAGGCGGCGAAGATGCTCGCTGAGGGCCACCCGCTCATAATGTACGACGCATCCCCCGGGATCGCCTGCCCGGTGATCGAGACCCTTGAGGGGAGCGATTACTGCCTTTTAGTCACCGAATCGACGCCGTTTGGGCTGCACGATCTCCGTCTTGCAGCAGGGGTGGCGGAGGAGCTCGGTATACCTGCCGGCGTCGTGATCAACCGGAGCGACGGGCAGGACGAGAATACCGTCGAGTTCTGCCGGGAGCATAATCTCCCGATCCTGATGACCATACCGTTCTCCCGCGAGATCGCCACCGTGACATCCCGGGGCGGGCTCATCGTCCGCGATCTCCCCGGATGGGAGGAGCGGTTCGCTGAACTCTCTGGAGAGATCCTGGGGGTGAGCCCATGATCAAGCTCGCCGTTATAAGCGGCAAGGGCGGCACCGGGAAGACGATGGTAGCGGCGGCGCTCGCTGATATAGGCGGAGTGCCGCAGGTTCTCGCCGACTGCGACGTGGAAGCCGCAAACCTTGCTCTCCTCCTCGATCCACGGCGGATCAGCACCGAAGATTTCTGCGGGCTTGAGGTGGGCCGGATCGATCCGGACCTCTGCAGCGACTGCGGGATCTGTGCGGACCGCTGCCGGTTTGAGGCGATCATGCGCCATGATGATGCCTGGGTGGTGGATACCCTTCACTGTGAGGGCTGTGGTGTCTGCGCCTATGTCTGTCCCATGGGGGCGATCGAGATGGTGCCGCACGTCTGCGGTGAGGTCTACACATCGGTGACCGACCGGGGGAACCTCGCCCACGCCCGGCTCTTCCCGGGTTCCGGGAACTCAGGGCTGCTCGTCATAGAGGTGAAAAAACGGGCCGTGGCCCTCTCGGATGGGGCTGAACTGATGCTCGCCGACGGCCCGCCGGGGATCGGCTGCCCGCTGATCGCGACGGTCAGCGGGATGGACGCGGTACTCATCGTGACGGAACCGGGGATCGCGGCGCTCCACGATCTCGAGCGGCTGGTGACTGTCTGCCGGCGGTTCGGCCTCAAGATCTTCGTCGTTATAAACCGGTTCGACCTCGCGGAGGATATCTGCAGGGAGATCGAGGATTACTGCGCGAAGGAAAGCCTCACCGTGGCAGGAAAGATCCCGTTCGACCCGGTGGTCGTCGATGCTGTGCGGTCCGGCGAGCCTGTGACACGGCGCGAATCCCCGGCTGCAGATGCTCTCCGTGGGATCCGGGACTCTCTCTACTCTGATCTCGGGCTTATATAGGCCCGGGATCGTAGACCCCCGGAACGCCTCCAGAGAGATCTGTTTCGCCACGCTCCGACATACACCGCATCCTCTTCGATGGCATGGATGAGCCCGGGTTCCCGGGAAACCCCGCCCTTAAGAACAATGGTGTGGGGGATCCTCCGCGGCACTCCCGGGCGCCTTCCATGGATGATGTGTGAGTGGAAGAATCGTTCACCGGCTTCATCGCCTTTGCATAACTCCAGCCCCGAGATGGCGGAAGTGAAAATGCCTGAAAAGCGAACAGAAGGTATGGGAATTCTTCGAGACATGTCGCCACGAGGCCCCCGCAGGCCCGTTGCAGATCGCGTGAGTAGTATCGCTATCCCTGTGCGAGGCGCTTCACACGAACTTACGGGTGAGGTTCGCTACAGGATCCCAAAAAAAGAGTATTATTGTTTTAAAACCGGGGTTTTCTGTGCTTCGGGAGGCAGTCCTGACAATAGACTGGCCGGCCCTCGGTCGGCTTGAAGGGGACTTCGCACTCTTTCCCACAGTCTGAACAAATGGTCTTAGTCATCTCGCGGGGACCGCCGAAGTTCCTCGGTCCGCCAAAATTTCTGTTTCTTCTGTTATAATCCATTGGATTGCTCATGCAGATAGAACACTGCCCGTAGAGGTACGGGCGGATGGTATATAAGGTACGCCACCGGCCCGGCTCTGCGGCAGGAGACCACACCACGAGCATCTGCTGCATAATCATACACTCGCCGTAACCGCCGGACACCACCTACAGATCAGAGATATCTCATCCGATGGCCCTATCTCAAGCTCGATCAGGATACCCGGATCGCTCCCCGACCCCTGCTCGCCTCGCGCAGAATGCCGATCTCGCGGGCGCGATACCTCCGCTCAGGGTGGAGCCATGGCCTTCCTAAATACCCTGGAGATCGATCGCACAGACCGGTGCGGCACTCCCGGGCGCCCCCCATGAATGATATCCAGGCGGGAGGATCCCCAAGGTTTATGGATCTAAAGACCAGTCTGGAGAACTGGTGAATGATGATGGTGGATATATCCCGCCTGAAACACAGGGTCGAAGTCCTCAGCAGCGATGGTGAGATCAAGCGCTACGGTCCGTTCAATGAGCAGAAGGCACGGGAGTTCTTCGAGGTCGAGGAGAGCCTCGGCGGGACAGCCCGGATTATGCGGCTGGAGGGGGGGATACAGCAGAGGTGGGAGGTTCTCGCAGGGTGCGGGGACTGGGGCGACCCCGGCGGAAGACCCCGCGAAGATAAGAGGGCGGGGCTGCCGGCCCGGTAGCATGCCCTCTCCCTGAAGCAGCCAAGCCTGCGCCGGGATCTGTTGCCGCATCTCCCCTCCTTCTCGGGTTTTTTATCGGCTCTACGCCGCCGGCTTCAGGCCTCCACGTGGTCTGCGATAAGGGTGACATGCCGGAGTCGCAACCATTATACCATCCCGGTGACAGGGTGGGGTTCATGATGCAGGCAACTGTAGTCATGGGGGTGGGGGCATGACCCCGGATACCGCTGCGGCCCAGGCCGCCAGAAGCGTGACCATCAATATCGTGGCCGTGGACATGGCGTTTGATACGGATACGATCACAGTCCCGGCGGGTGCGGAGGTGACCATAAACCTCGATAACCAGGACGATAGCGTACCGCACAACGTCTCGTTCTACACGGATTCTTCAGCGGCCAGGGCGATATTCATAGGCGATCTCATAACCGGCCCGGATAAGGTAACCCAGACCTTCACAGCGCCGGCTGAGCCCGGGACATACTTCTTCCAGTGCGACGTCCACCCGTTCATGAGCGGGGCGTTCATAGTGGAGTAGGGAGCCTCAGAGCACGACGCTCGCGTGGACGAGCGGGAACACACTCATCGCGGCCGCCGGGCACCCTTACCGGAGGATGAGACAGCCTGAGATTCCGAGCAGGGCGAGCCCCGCCCCGAACCCGGCGAAGGCTATCCAGCCGGGCGCGAAGCCTGGAGCGAGCGCTGTCAGGGCATGGACTGCTGCAAACCCGATGACCCATGTAGCCGCACCCTCCATGCCGTAGAGGGCCGGTATCGTCGCCATCCCGCGGGCGCGGTCGTTTGCTATATCTGCTATGTCGTTTACCGCAAGATGCGCGAGCGCCCAGGGAGAGAAGAAGAGGGGCCAGGCGAAGAAAAAATGCGCCCGGGTGAGGTCGGCAAGCGCCGCAAGTGTCTCCAGCATGGTCGTTATGAGCAAATGCTAAAAATTGGTTGCAGCGGGAGCATGACCCCCGGCGCAGAGAGCCCCTATCCCAGCTCCCGGATCACCGCCACGCGCCACTCAACACCGTGGAGCCCGGCCGTGGTCCATATGATCTCCTTATGCACCGCCTGCCCGCCGGCCGCAAACGCATACGTGGCAGTCCCGCATCGCTCAGCGCTGACCCGGCGAGCCGCGTCGAGCAGATCCGGGTAGTCCGCGTAGAGCGGATCCTCAAACGTCATCCGCCCGATCTGGTTCTGGTCGGTGTCGTAGAGCACCCGCCCGTCCGTCTGGACGACCATCACCTGGAAGGGGGTGCCGCTTACAACCGGCCCGGCGACGCCGGCGATCAGAACATCTGGCTGGAAGACGATAGAGGTGAACCCCACGAACCGGCTCTCGCTCGTAAAGATCGGCGTGTTAATGACCACCGCCGGGAACCCCTCCGCGACCGTGATCACCTCGCTCATGATCGGCCGCTTCGATGCCAGGACATGCTGGACGATGGTCTGGTTCCGGATATCTGCGCCCTCCGTTCCATGATACTCCTCCGGTTCGACGATGATGAGCGTCCCCTCCGTATTAGAGGCCGTGCAGTCTACGATCGCAGGATCGGTTCTGCTCAGGTCTGCGAGGATCGCGCGAGCGGCATCGTCGTTGAGAGCCGGATCCCCGATCGCCGGGGCCGCGTGGCCCAGGCGGTGGTCGAGCGTCTCAAGCGCCCTGGTGATCCCGGATTGGAGCTGGATCAGGGCATAGGCCGCATCGGCGGCGCCCTCGTCGGCCGGAGCGGCCGATGGCTGGTTCAGCAGCGCAAACCCGGCGCCGGCAGCGGCCAGCACCGCTACGACGGCAATAATCCATGGGTAAGGTGGGGAACTCATAAGAAAGAGGAGGGGGCAGGAGATTTATAATTGCTTATAGACAGCTGAGGCGCATCCGCTCCGGATTCTCTTCCAGAAGTGTTTGCGCCTTTAGAATCCGGGTTGGCGCATCACCCCCGGTCCAGAGATTTTACAAGAATCGAGCATGCGCTGTCGCCGGCACATATACCACTCTGATATTTCGGGGCGTAACCCGGATTAAGGTTCGGTATCGCGGCTTTCGTGAAGGCATGGCAGGCGTTGCAGGCAGCAAAAGGATCCTCCCCCATCTCTTTTGCCCTCTTCACCATCGCGCAACCCCGGATCGTCAGCTCCGCCTCGTCGGGCGCGGAGTTTCTGATCTCGTAGCGGTATTCTGCCCCGAAAAAGACCTTCGCAGCCACCGCAAACGCCTCCGCAACCTCCCGTGCATTCCCGAGAGGCATCCCGAATGCATGGGCGACGACGCCTGCCTCCCTGCCAAATCCCTGCCAGACAACTCGTTCGACCTCGTTATAGAGATGATCGCCGGCAACATCCTTTATAGCCCTGCGGTAGGCAAACGGCAGCGCCGAGAACCCCTGTGCGGCCAGTTTCCACCGCACATCGACCGGTATTCGTTCAAATTGATTCATCCATATACCCTCCACCCGTGGTGGCAGCCGGGTGTATCCCCGCAAACCTACATGAAGATTGCCCCGCTACACCCCGGAGCACATATAACTACTCCCGGGAGAGAAGTGAAGAGGGAAGACAATTTTCCTCCTGATACCATGTGGAAGCGAGTCTTTACCCTTCTCATCCTCATCGCCATGCCCCTCAGCGCCGGTTGCCTGGATGACCTCGTCTCTCCGGCGATCGTGCCGACAGGGGAGACGGGCCCCGTTCACCCCCGGGTCTACACCTTCCCCTTCGAGGGCGGGGAGGAGACGATCCGGATCGGTATCGACCCTGCGGTCTACGCCGGCGCAAAGGAGGCGGACCGGAGGCTCCACCTCTACAAAGACCTCTCCGAAGAGGAGTGGATCCCCATCTACTACCAGGCGTTTGCAGATGACCCTCACCAGGAACCCTTCTATGCAGACCTTATAGCGGCATTCCGCGAGATCAGGGATCGCAAAGGGCTCGACGATGACCGCTACCTCGAGCTGATCACCGCGTTCGTGCAGTCCATCCCCTACCGGACAGACGACTCGCTCACCGAACCGAAGTTCCCCATAGTGACATGCGGCGACGGGGATGGGGACTGCGATGACAAAAGCCTCCTCCTCGCTGCGCTCCTCGCCCGGGAAGGCTACAGGGCTTCGCTCTTCTACTTCGGGGACGAGACGCACATGGCCGTGGGGGTGGGAAGCGCCGGATGCCACTACCGTAACACCTCCTTCGCCTACATCGAGGCAACCAACACAAGTTACGTCGGCATCCCGCCAGCGGTGCTCTCGCAAGGGACAGTCCTCGCCTCCGATCCCCTGGTGATCCCCATCGGCGACGGCCCACGGCAATACACCGCGTGCGATCAGATCCGCGCGATAGAACGCGCGCTCTCAGCATCCCGCGCCCGGGCTGAGGCGCTAGTGCCGGAGATTGATATGCGCGCAGGGGAGATTGAGGCAAAAAAAGAGCATATCGATTCACTCGGCGCACGGATAACCGATCTCTCCGGGGCGGGGGAGATCGGGGAGTACAACCGTCTTGTCCCTGAATACAACCGGAAAGCACGGGATTATAACGATATGCTGCGATCCTACAACACCCTGCTCGATGAGTCGCGGACCGCCGTCGACATCTACAACCTCCTCATAACCCACGCCCATGACCGCCCCGGGTCGTATCTCCGCGCCCGGGCGTACCTGGAAGAGGGGTGAATCAGTAGGGGCGGCGATCCCCGGCCTCTGGCCTCACGCAGAGATCCGGTTTTCTGATGCTGACATACGCTGCCTTACGCATCTGGTTCCGCCTGATTATGGTTGGGTGGCGGGCTGCCCGCTCGGCGAGGCAGGCAAACGTTGTAAACGCAGTTCTTTCCATACATAATACGGGGTGAGGTCGCTACTTAACCATAAGCCGTGCGGTGCGAAAGTGAAGGATCGAAATTTCGCCAGACATCCGACGCTATAATGGGCATATGATCTCATTCCAGCGCCAGTCAATCGACCTGGAGCGTTTTTTGACTCACCCCCTGCTGGAAGGCCGGGTGTTATGGTACAAGTGTTAATGTATTTCCTGGCATATAGATAACGGAGTGCCGTATGCTGGATATCAGTGATTTACACGTGAGCGTGGATGGTACCGAGATGCTCCGCGACATCAACCTCCGTATCGGGCAGGGGGAGACTCATGTCCTGATGGGCCCGAACGGATCGGGAAAGAGTACGCTGCTCAAGGCTGTCATGGGGTTTGGCGGCTACAGGATCACAGCCGGGTCTATTGTCTTTAAGGGGAGGGATATCACCCACATACCGATCCACGAGCGGGTCCATCTCGGGATAGGCATGATGTTTCAGCACCCCCCTGCAATATCCGGGTTGAAACTCGGGAAACTGCTCATCGCCACATCCCATATGGGCGAAGACTCTATAGAGGCGCTGGCGCAGTCGGTCAATATGGAACAGTTCCTTGCCCGGGACATCAACGTCGGGTTTTCCGGCGGTGAGATGAAGCGGAGCGAAGTTCTGCAGCTGAAGGTCCAGCAGCCCGACTTTGTCATGCTGGATGAACCTGAGAGCGGGGTCGACCTCGAGAACATGAACCTTATGGGAAGGGAGATCGCAGGCCTTCTCGAAAAAGATGTCCATATAATCAACCGGCGCCGTAGCGGCCTGATCATCACCCATACGGGCTACATCCTTGACTACCTCGAGGCCGACCAGGGCCATGTCATGATAAGCGGTCAGATACGGTGCCACGGAAACGCCCGCGAGATCCTGCGCGTGGTCAAAGAGAGAGGATACGGGGAGTGCCTGCGTTGCAAACAGACGTAACTGACATGGAACACCTCTCGCCGGAAGATCAGGAGCGCCTCGCCCTGACCGGTCTTGAGGTCGGGATGCAGAACCGCTGCGGAAGCTTCTTCCAGATCGACCAGAACGTGGTGCAGACCACCTGCGGGGCCGAGGGGATCGAGATGCTCCCCATCAAGGCCGCCCTTGAGAAGTACGACTGGATGCGCGACTACTACTGGAACGCGGTCCCGGCGGATGCGGACAAATACACAAAGTATGTGGCAAAACAGGAGACCCCGCAGGGCCTCGTCGTCATCGCTCACCCCGGCGTGAAGGTCGCGATGCCGCTTCAGGCCTGCCTCTTCCTCCGCGATGGGCCGGTGCAGCATGTGCATAACATATTCATCGCGCGAGAGGAGTCCGAGATCCATATCATATCGGGGTGCGCCAGCTCATGGCAGAAGAAGCATGGTGCGCACATCGGGGTGACCGAGATCTATGTCGGCAAAGGCGCCCGGGTCACATCCACGATGATCCATAACTGGAATTCAGGGATCAGTGTCTTTCCACGGAGCGCCACCATCGTCGAGGAGGGTGGTATCTATCTCTCAAACTACGTCTGCATGCAGCCGGTAAACCGGGTCATTATGTACCCGATGGCGCGCCTCGTCGGGAAGAATGCCGTAGCCCGGTTCTCAAGCATCGTCGTCGCAACGCCGGGTTCGTTCCTCGACCTCGGCTCCCGGGCCATCCTCGGCGCTGAACAGACGAGCACCGAACTCATCTCCCGGGCGATCACAACCGGCGGCACTGTTATATCCCGGGGGCACATCCTCGGCGAGAAGGAGAACACCCGGGGTCATATCGAGTGCAAGGGCCTGATCTTAAAAGACGGTACAATCCATGCCATCCCCGAGATCGAAGGAACGCTGACCGGTACCGAGCTCTCCCACGAGGCCGCGGTCGGAAAGATCGCCCGCCACGAGATCGAGTACCTCATGGCAAGGGGCCTCTCGGAGGATGATGCCACAGCAACCATCATACGCGGGTTCCTGGACGTCAAGATCGGCGGTCTGCCTGAAGTCCTGCAGAGGCAGATCGATGATGCAATCGATAAAGCCGAATCCGGGTTCTGATGGCAGATGCCATGACGGAAACTGACCGTTTTACGAAAGAGCGCGAGGGGATGGTGGAGTTTCAGATCCGGTCCCGGGGGATCAGGGACGAGCGGGTGCTTGCCGCGATGCGAAAAATTCCGCGCCACCTCTTCGTGCCGAAGGGCCTTGAGCGTGCCGCCTACGAGGATCGGCCGCTTCCCATAGGGGAAGGGCAGACCATATCACAGCCCTACATCGTCGCCGTCATGACCGAGAACCTTGAGCTTCAGCCGGAGAGCCGGGTGCTCGAGATCGGAGCCGGCAGCGGCTACCAGGCGGCCATCCTCGCCGAACTCGCGGGTTCCGTCGTATCGATCGAGCGCCTCGATAGCCTCGCCGGCCGGGCGCGGGGAAACCTCGCCCGGGCGGGGATCACCAGCGTCCGGATAGTCATCGGCGACGGCACGGAAGGCTACCCGCCGGGGGCACCCTACGACGCCATCATCATCACGGCGGCATCACCATCAATCCCGCAACCGCTGATCGACCAGCTCGCGGAAGGCGGGCGCCTGATCGCCCCCATCGGTCCAAAAGACTGCCAGGATCTCGTCAAACTCGTCAAGCGCGATGGCCGGGTTGAGACCACCTCGCTCGGCGGCGTCTGTTTTGTGCCGCTGATCGGGGAGTTCGGGTGGAGCGGAGAGGATCTATGAAGATCTATGATGTCACCCGCGCCCTCTCCGACGATGTCATAATCTACCCCGGCGACATCGTGCCCCGGTTCCGCGAGATCGATACCGGGCAGTACCGCGTGACCGATATGACCCTCGGGAGCCACACCGGGACGCACATCGACGCCCCGTCGCACTACATAGAGGGCGGGCAGACGGTCGACCGGATACCGCTCGACCGACTCACAGGGCCGGCGCGGGTGCTCGACTGCAGCGACGTGGAGGAATTCATCACACCCGATCGGATCTTCGGCCGATTGAAGGGGGCCCGGGCGCTCCTCCTGAAGACGTGGTTTTCGGAGATGCAGGAGTTCGATCCCGGCTACCCGGCAATCACGGTCGAGGCAGCCGACCTCGTCGCCGGCGCCGGGATAACCTGCATCGGGACGGATGCCCCTTCGATAGAATCCTACCGGGGCGACGGCTCGGTCCATCGCCGGCTGCTCGGGTGCGGGACGGTCATACTCGAACTGCTCGACCTCTCCGGCGTGCCGGAAGGGGAGTATTTCATGGCGGCGCTGCCGCTGCGGCTCAGGGGCCTCGATGGGTCACCCGCACGCGTGATCCTTTGGAATTACGTTGAGCAACAACTTGTGATGATACCAAAATAATCGCGTAGCAGAAATTTTCGATTACCAGTTATTTCATAGGCCACTACCCACTTTTCGGGCAACCCTCCGAAAGATTGCCCGGTCAGGGACCGGGATCATCCTCGTGA
>JAAZIF010000147.1 GCA_012510335.1 Methanomicrobiales archaeon
AGGAGAAGACGGAGCGGTTGAGGAGGGTGCTTGCGGCCTATGATTAAGGTAGCCGTATCCGGGGCGCTGGGGCGGATGGGCACCACCGTCGGCCGGGTTATCAGCGAGAGTCCTGACTTCGAGCTTGTCGGTGGCGTCGACGTGAGGGAGGGCTCTCTCCTCGGGAAAGAAGTGGTTCCTGCGGCCCTGATCGATGCTTTCCTCAAGGAGAAGAAGCCAGACGTCCTCATCGACTTCACGGTTGCGGCCGCTGCGGTCGAGAACATCAGATCGGCGGCTGCAAACAACGTGGCGCTCGTCGTCGGGACGACCGGTTTCTCTCCCGAACAGAGGGAATCCATCAGGCATGCCGTCGAAGGAAACGTCCCGGCGGTGATATCGAGCAACTTCTCTGTCGGTGTCAACATCTTCTGGAAACTCGTGCGCGAGGCTGCCCGGGAGCTCGGTGACTACGATATCGAGGTCACGGAGGCCCACCACCGCTACAAGAAGGATGCACCGAGCGGCACCGCAAAGACCATCCTTGAGATCCTGGGCCAGGAACTCGGTGAGCGCGAAAAGGTCTACGGCCGCGTCGGCGAGGCGCAACGGAAGGATGAGATCGGCATGCATGTCATCCGGGGCGGCGACATCGTCGGCGATCACGCGGTTCTCTTTGCAGGGAACTTTGAATGTATCGAGATCTCTCACCGCGCATACGACCGGGCGGTATTCGCGCAGGGTGCCGTCAGGGCCGCACGCTGGGTCATCGGGAGGGATCCGCGCATATACGCCATGCAGGATGTCCTCGGTATATAGCGGGTGCCCCCGATCACTGAAAAGAACGAAATTTATTTTTAACCTACTGGAAAGACATGTACATAAGGAGGAAAAAATGCCAGCAGTAGTTGATGTTGAGAAGTGTACCGGTTGTGAGACCTGCATGGATGTCTGCCCGTCTGACGCCATAACCATGGTAGACGGGAAAGCAAAAGTTGATCCCGATCTCTGCGTAGAATGTGAGACCTGCGTCGACGAGTGTCCGTCCGAAGCAATCTCGATGGAGTAGGAAAACATACTCTTTTAATATCACCAGCACAAGAAACATCTCTATCCATGATTAATGTAGGAGTGCTTGGTGCCACAGGAGCAGTGGGTCAGCGCTTCGTTCAGCTTTTAGCGGATCATCCCTGGTTTCATCTCCAGACGCTCACCGCCTCTGAACGGAGTGCAGGAAAACCGTATGGCAGGGTAGTCAACTGGCGCCTCGACGCGCCGTACCCGGACAGGGTCAGCGATATTGTTGTCACTCCCACAACCGTCGAGAGCCTGAAAGGCTGCGACCTCGTCTTCTCGGCGCTCCCCGCCGATGTGGCGACTTCGCTTGAGACCGAGATCGCCGATGCCGGCATAGCCGTCTGCAGCAACGCACGGTCACACCGGATGGACCCTGACGTCCCCCTGGTGATACCGGAGGTCAACCCGGATCACCTGGGTCTGATCGATGTCCAGCGGGATCGGAGGGGGCGTGAGGGGTTCATCGTAACCAACCCGAACTGTTCGACGATCACCCTGACCATGGCCATCGCACCCCTCAGGGCCTTTGAGTTCCATGATGTGCGTGTGGCAACCATGCAGGCGATCTCAGGGGCAGGGTTTGCCGGCGTCGCCGCCATGGAGATCTATGACAACGTCGTTCCATACATCGGGGATGAGGAGGAGAAGATAGAGACCGAGATCGTAAAGATCATGGGGACGTTTGACGGTTCTGAGGTTAGTCCGGCCTCGTTCCAGGTGAGCGCGAGCTGTCATAGGGTTCCGGTCATCGATGGGCATACCATGGCGATCTGGGTCGACGTGAAGGAGTCGATCGATGAGGTGAAAAAAGTTTACGCAACCTTTAAGTCTCCCATCAGCAATCTACCCTCACAGCCAGCAAAAGCAGTTGAGCTACTGGAGCAGCCCAACCGCCCGCAGCCACGGCTCGACCGTAACCGGGGGCGGGGTATGACGGTCTCTATCGGGAGAATTCGGGAAGGATTACGGTTCATTGCGCTCGGGCACAACACCATCCGTGGGGCTGCAGGTGCATCCGTTCTCAACGCAGAGCTGATATACTCGAAGAAGTATCTCTAGACGAGGTGGGCTAATGATGAAAGATAACACAGTATTCGTAGGAAACAAACCAGTCATGAACTACGTGCTTGCGGTAGTCACCCAGTTTAACAACGGAGCTGAAGAGGTTGCGATTAAGGCCCGGGGGAAGGCAATTTCACGTGCGGTCGATACGGCGGAGATCGCGCTCAACCGATTCCTGGAGAATGTAAGCAAAAAAGAGATCTTTACATCGACCGAGATGATCGATACCGATACCGGGAAGACGAACGTCTCAAGCATTGAGATCGTCCTCTCCCAGTTGAAGTGAGACCCCGGAGCATCCTTTTTTCAAGCATTCTGATCTGTTCCTTTTGTTGTACCGGTTCGCTCAAAGCACCCCGCAGGCTGACGGGGCGTTATAGAAGCCCGATTTTCCTGGTGATCCTGATCATAACCCCGGTATGGAGGCTCATTACCATAAAGGATTTATGACTCCCGGGACAA
>JAAZIF010000148.1 GCA_012510335.1 Methanomicrobiales archaeon
CTACCGGGGCCGCTCCCGTGTCTCAACCCGCTCGGTCGTCACGACCTCAGGCGGAGGGGTCTTTGACCGCGCTATGGCCTCTGCCTCCTCCTTGCTCGGCGGTTCCGTCGTGGGCCGGCCTGTCCTTATCAGGTTCCAGTCCGCTTCCCGGGGCCAGTTACCCTCATCAAAGCCGGATGATTCGTCCAGTCGGTGTTTGTCGATATTTACAACGAATACCTTATCCCCGGGGTGGTAGGCGAGTGCCTCGGGAGGGACGGCAAACCTCTTTCCTCCCACGCCGAGCACGCCACCGTGCTTGAGCACCATATACTTCACCTGGCCGGTGGGGAACGCGAGCCGCATGTCCGCGATCTCTCCAAGATCATCCCCCTCCGGGTTGACCACTTTCTTACCCATGGCATCATGCGCTGACATGAACCACTCCTCGCCGGTGGTCCGTGTCCTGCGCTCCATGATGACCTCTGATCTTCCTTCTGGCATTTCTTCTCATCTCCAGTATCTAACAAATTGGGGTGTGCCCGGTGGGGCAGAGGGTTACGTGACTACTTAAAGATTGTCCATGGGCCGGCAGAATCCGGGTCACGGCGGGCGGGCCGGGAGGAGGAACAAATGGATGAGGTTATCTCCAGCGGGTCTATCCCACTCATATGGGGCGTATTGCCAGGCTGGATCTGACCGCTATCCTCTAGGTGACGGGTGGACTGAAGCACTTCCTCTATCCGGGTAGCGCCTGCCTGCGGGCCAGAGAGCCTCCGTCGCAGGAAGCGTCCGAGGCTCTGATCTTCGGGCTGGCCGATGAACTTGAGGAGCATCGGCGAGCTATGCGTGATGCGCAGGGATCCGCTGCCATCGATGACCTGCGGGTCCGGACACGGATCTGGATCGATAGGCGGCGGGAGGCGTTCCCGGGAGAGTTACCGCAGGAGTAGCCGGGGGCGGTCAGGGCTGCCCCGGGAGAGGCGGGGTGCAGGGGTCGCGACGTCTCACGTAGACCCCCTCCACCCCGGAACCGGGATCGTGATCCGGATGAGCGCACAGGAGATCTATTACCCTGGCCCGGAGAAACCGACAAACCCTTTCCAGCGCCGGCGGAGGCAGCCCTGCGATACCCGCCCGGGGAGCAGGATCGCGAGGCAGTCGATCTCCTGCACCTGATTGCGATGTTCTGCACGCGATCGAGCAGCCGGCGGCCGGATCCCGGAGACCTGTAATCCGCCCGTGGCACTAAACTTTCCAATATTAGTCCGCAGATCGCCGGATCGAAATACTAATAAAATACTAGTATCTACTAAATTAGTATTTGTGAGATTGAACCCATGAAAAAACTCCCCGAACAACCACCCCGGATTCAAGGCGGAGAATACCCCGGGGCGATGGCGACCCTCTCAGAGGATCCCGGCTTTCGGGAGACCGTGGCTGACTACAACAATCGCTATCTTGCCTGGGATGAACTCGCCTACCGTATCCCTGATCCAGAAAAGAGGCTCGCAGCCTGGGCATTCATGAAGATGCTTCGTGTGATGCACTACGAATCCATCCCTTTTGCCCACCTGGATCTCAGGTACTCGGCCACTCCTGAGTCCTCGCGGAGCCTGCACACCTTCGACCGGTACCTCTCCGGCATCATCCGGATCCAGAAGAGAACCCTCAAGATCGACCGGTCCTGCATCATCAACTCGCTCATGGAGGAGGCCATCGCCTCAAGCATCCTTGAGGGGGCGGCGACCACCCGCAAAGCCGCAAAAGAGATGCTCAGAAAGGGAATTCACCCGAGGAATCGGTCCGAGCAGATGGTCGTCAACAACTACGAGGCTATGCGTCTAATCCTGGAGATGAAGGATGAACCGCTGACCCCGGAGCTCATCCTCAGGATCCACCGGATTGTGACGAAGGGCACCCTCGACGATGCTGCCGCCGGCCGGCTCCGGAAGATCGATGAGATCGTGGTCGCCGACCCTGCCACCGGCACCGTCTACCACACGCTTCTGGATCACTCAAAAGTCCCGGGGATGATCGAGGAGTTGTGCCGTTTCGCAAACGCAGACGAAGGGGCTGAGAGATTCATACACCCCATCATAAAAGGGATCATCCTCCACTTCCTCATCGGCTATATCCATCCCTTCGAGGACGGCAACGGGAGGACCGCCCGGAGCATCTTCTACTGGTACGTCATCTCGCGGGGCTACTGGCTCTTTGAGTACATGCCCATCTCCCGGATCATCCTCCGGTCAAAGAGGGACTACGCTCTCGCATACCTCCGCACCGAGTACGACGAGATGGACCTGACCTATTTCATCCTCTATAACATCAGGTGTATCGAGGAGGCACGAGATGACCTGATAGACTACATCGAGAAGAAACAGAGCGAGCAGAATCAAACAGAAGCGGTCATCAAGAACATCAGGGAGATCAACCAGAGGCAGGCGGGGATCCTCCGGCGCATGCTGGGGCACGCCGATAAGTACTTCACCATCCGGGAGGTCATGGAGACCTACGGCGTCGCCTACCAGACGGCGAGGACCGATCTCCTCCGCCTCACTGAACTGGGCTGCATCAGAAAAGAGAAGCGCGGCCGGGAGTTTGTGTTCATATTTGACCGGGAATGCGATCTCTTGAGAGAGGGGGATGTGTAGAATACGACCCCCGGCAACCTGTTATCCAGTAAGTCGAGAACCCTGCACTCTGTATTCACGACGGGGGATCTGCTCTCATAGCCGGCCGTCAAAGCCCGGATCCCGGGGCACGAGCGAGGTCTGACGTGACGGCCGAAAACAAGAGAACCGCCTGAACGAATGCGCAAAGGGGATCCGGGGCGGTCAGGGGATCCGGGCACCGGCAGACCCACTCGCGGTCCCCGGAAGGCAGAACGTCTCCATATCATACCCGGCGTGTGGCATCCCCGGCGGAACCAGGTGGCTCATGTGGACGCACCTGTAGTCCCGCGCCCCGGCGTCGTGGGCGAACCTGACCGCCTCGGTGTAGTTCATGTGTTTATCGATGTTGTAGCCCTCGGGGGCTATGCCGTCCACGAAGAGGAGGTCGATATCGCTGCTGCAGAGGAGATCCCGGCTCTCCTCGGGGATATCCGCCCGCGTATCCGATGTATAGGCGACCGTAACATCATCGTGCTCGATCAGGAGCCCACAGGTGTAGATGGGGGGGTGGTTCACCTGGAAGAGCGTGAAGGTCATGCCGAAGAGGTCGAACGGTTCATAGGCCGGGACCGGGTGCTTATCAAACGAGAGGAAGTGAAAGAAGCGGGAGCAGTAATCCATCACCGGAGGCGCCGCGTAGGCCGGCGGTATCTTCTGCACCCGGTAGAACTCTCCAAACCCTATGAAGTGGTCGTAGTGGCCGTGCGACCAGATGACCGCATCGATATGGGGAGAGTCGGCCCGGAGGAGCTGCTGGCGCAGATCCGGCGATGACTCTATGAGGATATGCCTGCCCCCTGTCTCGATGAGGAGGGAGGTCCGGAGCCTTGATATCCCCGCCGCTGCCATGATCCGGCAGGTTTCACAGTCGCACCCGACCTTCGGCGTCCCGATGGCGTCGCCGGTTCCAAGCAGCGTTATCTGCATATCAGTATCCAATGTCGCGGATGATGTTGCGCTCTTCGACCCTGAGGAGACCCTGCTCGATATCTGCAGGGGTGAGGTGATGCCGTCCCTCCATTAGCGCCGAGATCACAGCCTCTTTCATCATCATCCGGAGATCAGAGCCCGAAAACCCCTCCGTCTCTGTCGCAAGATCGGCAAAATTACAGTCGCAGTCGATGCCGGCAGCGATCTTCTTGAGGATCGCCTGCCGCATGGCGAGGTCCGGGAGCGGGAACTCAACCACCTCGTCGAAACGCCGCCAGGCCGCCTCGTCGAGGATACGGGGATGGTTTGTGGCCCCGATGAGGAGGACTCCGTTCTTCACGAAACTGATCTGGTCGATGTTCTTCAGGAGCATGTTCACCGCACGCTTCATCGCGCCGTGGTCATCGCTGACCCGGGTCTTTGCGACAAAATCAAAC
>JAAZIF010000149.1 GCA_012510335.1 Methanomicrobiales archaeon
ACCGAGCGCTCGATTATCCCCGGGTCTGCCTTCGAGACCGAGACGCCGCTCCCGATCAGCTCCGGGGGCTCGATCGCCACATAATCGGGCCGGAGCGCTGCGGCGGCGGCACTGGTGGAGTCGTTGTTCGTGCAGACGACCGATTCAAGGCTGAGCCTCCGGCATGCCTGGACGCAGGTATCGATATCGGCCAGGGTGAGGCGGCGCTCGGAGTGGTTGATCAGGGTGCCGCGTGCGCCCGCCGCCCTGACACCCTCGGGCAGGATATGGCCGGTATGGGCGCCGGGTGTGATCGCATCGATGTGCTGGGCATAGACCGGTATTGCATAATGCTGGCTCATCGGGCGTATCTCGGTGAAGACCGGCGCAATGCCGATGACGACCCCGCTCTCTTTCCCCACGGCCTCGGCCGCGGCGGCGATCCGGTGAGCGTTTTGGCCCATACCCTCATGGTAGGTCTTCAGATTGACCAGAATCAATGGTGAAACCATATCCATCACGTCTGTCTGATAGATTGTTTCTCCCGATATTAACTCTGGTGCAGGACACCGTCGGGATCCTGGCAAGCGGCGGCTTTGACTCTCATGAGCGGCATCCGGCAAGATCCAGGACCGCGGGCGGGGGGCTGAGATACAGCCCCTACCGCCATAATTAAAAATACAACTTCAGGCGAACATCTCGCCGAAAGTGGTGTGAAAATGGTGCCGATCGAAGTTCGCCGAGAGTTTATCGATCGCCTTCATGAAATCATCGTGACCGACTGTATCGTGCTCTTTCCTGATCGCGAACATGCCCGCCTCCATGCATATCGCCCGGAGATCGGCTCCGTTCTTGCTCTCCGTGAGCCGGGCCACCTCCATGAGGTCAACATCCGCGCCGAGGCTCATGCCCTGGGTATGGATCTCCAGGATGGCAAACCTTCCCTGATGGTCAGGGAGCGGTATCTCGATCATCCGGTCGAATCGCCCCGGGCGGAGGAGTGCGCGGTCGAGTATATCGATGCGGTTGGTCGCGGCAATTATCTTGACGTCGCCCCGGTTCTCAAACCCGTCCATCTCTGCCAGGAGCTGCATCAGCGTCCTCTGGACCTCGCGATCGCCCGAGGTTGTCGAGTCGTTCCTGTGCGCGCCTATCGCATCGATCTCATCGATGAAGATGATCGAAGGCGCCTTCTGCTTTGCGAGGTCGAAGAGTTCCCGGACCAGGCGCGCCCCCTCACCTATGTACTTCTGCACCAGCTCCGAACCGACCACACGGAGGAAGTGCGCGTTCGTGTGGTGAGCCACCGCCCGCGCAAGAAGCGTCTTCCCCGTGCCCGGCGGCCCGTGGAGAAGCACGCCCTTCGGAGGGGAGATCCCGATCCTCACAAAGAGGTGTGGCTTTGTCAGGGGGAACTCAACCGCTTCCCTGATCTCCTCGATCTGCGGCTCAAGGCCGCCGATGTCCTCGTAGGTCTCCCCTGGAGACTCAACCAGTTCCATGCCGTAGACCTGCGCGTCGTAACTCGTGGGGAGTACATCCACTATGGCGAGGGACTGCTGGTTGAGCGTGCATCGCACGCCCGGTTTGAGGAGATCAGGATCGATCAGCTGCGATGTGCGGACCAGGAAACGCGGCCCTGCGCTGCTCCGCACGATCACCCGGCTGTTATCGATCACGTCTGTTACTGTTCCAATCACAAGAGGAGGGCTCCGCAGTTGCTCAATCTCACTCTTCAGTTTGCGCAGCTCGCGCTCATAGCGGATCTTCTGGGTCTCAATATATCGTTTCTCGGACTCCATCTGACGAAACTGTTCGCGTAGCTCCAGGTTTCGATTTTCAAGGTTTGTTATCCGCTCCAGGAGGTACTGGTAGATGTCCTCACCGGTATCTTTCTCTGGTGCCTGCCGAGCGATATCTCCCATAGGTCTCCTCGATTAATTATATAGGTTAAAATGAATATAAAGTTGTTTGCGAGACTTATGCAGTGTGAACTATGCGGTGCTCTCATACACGGACCACCGAAAACCATCCAGATCGAGGGTGCAGAACTCTGTGTCTGCGTCCGATGTGCAAAACACGGTACAGAAGTCCAGCAATCGCGGCAGCGGACAGTCCAGAAAAAGACGGG
>JAAZIF010000377.1 GCA_012510335.1 Methanomicrobiales archaeon
ACGGGAATGCTACCATTAACATTTCCGGAGTGACCTTCCCAACTTACCGCCTTTTTGTTATTTTTTTGGGATTATTAATGTTCGCCACCGTCATGATTATCATGACAAAGACACGTTTGGGGATGATTATCCGAGCCGGAGTCCAGGACCCACAAATGGTGGAAGCCCTGGGAATTAATGTCAAGCAAGTGTTTACCTTTGTTTTTGCATTCGGTGTCGCCCTTGCGGCGCTTGGTGGGATTGGCGCAGGCCCATTCCTGCCCATTCAACCCTTGATGGGAGATCAATTCCAGATGTTGGGATTCATTACCGTTGTTATTGGGGGCATGGGAAGTTATGTGGGTGCGTTTGTGGGTGCGATCATCCTTGGTATGGGACGTGCATTCGGTGATTACTTCGCCCTGAAATTCTCCCTATCGCCAGCAATCGCAGAAGCGTCAACAGTAATTATTATGGTGATTGTCCTGCTCATCAAGCCTCAGGGCCTTTTTGGGAAAAAGGAGTAAGTAAAAACATGGCAAATAATCCAAATACAATCAAGAAGAACCAGGTACTTTCCAAAATCAAAGGAGAAGGTGTACTCCTGGGATTATTAATTGTGTTGATTTTGTTTCCCTTTGTGATGAGCCTTATCACCGGTAAGGGTGTAAATGAAGGTGTGACCAAATTCTGGCAAGGGCAATTGATCATCTTTTTTATTATGGCAGTTTTCGCTATGAGTTATGATCTATTGATGGGATTCGGTGGAATACTTTCGTTTGGGCACGCAGCCAGTTTCGGAGGAGGAGCGTACGCTTTCGCCCTTTTGATGAAACATGTAGTGCCACCAGTTACACAAAATTACCGCATCATGATAGCGAGCGTCGATATCACCGATGCGATCGTCCTCCTGGTGGTATTCCTGGTTGTTTTAATTGTTTCCATACTCATTGGACTTTTATTTGCGGCTACCTCAATTCGTCTTAAAGGCGCATATTTTGCAATGCTGACCCTCGCGTTGGGTTCTGCTATGCATATGCTGGTGAAAGCGACTGATTTTCATAAATGGACTGGCGCAGATGAAGGTTTACATGGTGTGCCGGTGCCGGTTTGGTTGAACCCAACCCAAAATCGGTTAACCGTCTATTTTATCTCGTTGGCTTTTTTGGTGATCTGCTATCTGCTCATGAAGCGAATGGTCAATTCACCGACCGGGCGTGTGATCATTGCAAACCGAGAAAACGAAGATCGCATGCGGATGATTGGATACAACCCGGTGACCTATCGAACAATTGCTTTTGTCTCATCTTCGATATTTGCGGGTTTTGCAGGCGCTTTATATTCCATCTGGAATGCAAGCGCAACTCCAACCATGGTTTCCGGCGTTATGACGGTAAATGCGCTGATCATTACCATCCTGGGAGGCATGGGCACCCTTGTTGGCGCAATTCTGGGGGCTGCGATTATGCAGGTCATCAGTCAGTTCTTTTACACCTGGTTTGGCGCCCGCTGGCCACTGGTCTTTGGTATTCTTTTTATCTTGATCGTAATGTTCTTGCCTTATGGGATTATCGGTACCTGGCGCTTGAAAAAGAATGACATCAAAGGTGGGTGGTCGAGATTTGTTGATTTACTGATTCCAAAAAGAACAGGCTCCGATCCAGAAGAAAAGACGCAAGTCTAAAACATCATAATTAAGGATGAATTGCAAAGTCAAACCACGTGGGACTTCATTTCTCTCGCTTTTTGAAGCTTAATTGACAGCTTAAGACGACGACTAAATTATTAAATAAGGACTAATTCGCATAGTTAATATATTATTTTCAATATAACAACAATTCTTTGCTGTCGATGGAGGGGCTTCCTACGAAAAACTAATTGGAAATTGCGAACTCTGCCAGCAATCGCTAAAGCGGCACAATCGATATGATCGGTTTCAAAAAAGTGGGAGGTGGGGTG
>JAAZIF010000150.1 GCA_012510335.1 Methanomicrobiales archaeon
CTATTTATTTCCCTTAGCGAGGGAATGGATGAATTCTCAATCATATCCCTGGATCATCGCGGTCGTAGCGATCCTCATCGCCGTCGCCATCGGTATCTCGGCGATGAATCAGCCCGCGGCGCTGCCTGCCACTGGAACCACCGGAGACGCGAGGGAACTTCTTGTCCACCTGCAGTCGGATATCACT
Organism: Methanomicrobiales archaeon; assembly: GCA_012510335.1. Taxonomy (GTDB): domain Archaea; phylum Halobacteriota; class Methanomicrobia; order Methanomicrobiales; family Methanoculleaceae; genus Methanoculleus. The sequence goes on from JAAZIF010000150.1 coordinate 188, forward strand.
GTGGCGCTTGAGGCCGTCGACAGCCGTTTGAGCCATGTGGCGTCCGACCTCGGGGGTATCAGCCTCAACGGCACCGCCGCCCGCGGGCTCCTCCTGAACCTGAGCATGAGCGATCCTGCGATCGTTGACTGCGTCATCGTCGATGCGGAAGGCACGATCATCGCGGCCGAACCGGCGGCTTACCACGGTGCCGAGGGTTCGGACATATCCGGCCAGGAGCATGTCCAGCGTATACTGGCAACGAAACGACCGGTCATGAGCGAGATGATCGCGGTTGTGGAGGGCTTCCCGGCGGTGGTGATCGCCGCGCCGATCTTCACGGACGAGAGCCGGTTTGCCGGGTTCGCCGCCGACGTCGTCCGGCCGGAGGTTCTGATCAGGGGTGTCGCCGGCCCGGCGGCGAACGGCACCCCCTACCAGGTGATGGTCGTCCAGACGGACGGGCGGGTGCTCTACGACACCGACACGGCTCAGATCGGGTGGATGACGTTTGAAGACCCGCTCTATGCGGACTCGCCCGAACTGCAGGACGCGGCCCGTCGGGTCGTCGCAGAGCGATACGGCACTGCGGCATACAGGTTTGCCGCCGACGGAGGAGAGGCGGTGCAGAAGGCGATAACCTGGACGACCGCCGGACTCCACGGGACAGAGTGGAGGGTGGCGGTGATCCAGGCGGTCGAGTAGAAAGGAGTGTGATAAGGGGGCATCCATGCCCCCACTCTTCTGACAGGGCTGCCTGTCCTCCTGCGGGTCCGGTTGCAGCCGGCAGAAACCCACGGACTGGGACCGCCAGACCCCCGGCACCGCATCCCCATCACCCGACCTTCAGCACCACGGGCGTAATATCATCGAACTGCGGCTGGTTCCCGGCATGGGCGGTGACGCCCTCCACGATCGCTTCGATCATCTCCCGTGCCCCACGATCGAGCAAACCCGAGACGAGTGTCGTAAACCGTTCCATCCCGTACTCTTCGTCACGCTCGTTCGTGGCCTCGGTCACCCCGTCGGTGTAGAAGACCCCCGTATCTCCGGGGTTCAGCCGGAGTTCCACGAGTTCGAGCTCGATATCGTCAGAGAGCCCGAGCGCGATCCCCTTGCCCTTGAGGAGGATCGCCTCGCTCAAACCTTCTGTCAACTACCCCCTACCCGCGTCGGGGGCATGATACCGTCGGTCGTATCATGCTCTTTACAGGCTTGCGATTCAACCTCTCCCCTGGTGTCAGGGGAGCAGACGTGAGTAGGCCGGTTGGCAGCGGCGTCAAAATTCGCCCGGGCCACATCGATCCGGACCTCAACGTCCACCGCCTCCCCTCCCTGCTACAGGAACCGGAGCGCCGCGTGGCACTTGATCAGGTCAAAGAGCATCGCGGGATTCCGGCGGTTTGTGGCGTTCGAGAACTTGATGCGCATGGCAAAAGGAATCCGGACGGAGATCCGATGCTCCTTGATGATCGACCATATGGCCCGGCAGGTCAGGACATCCGGGTCATCCTCCCCGGCCAGCATCCCTGCCTCCACCCGCTTCATGTGCTCAAGCACCGCCCGGTTCTGCTCGGTGGAGTCATCGATCCAGACCGTGAGCATCCGGTTCATCACCTGGTCGTCGCCGGGATTTTCGACCTTCGCGAGCCACCAGACACAGCGCTCGGGTATCGAGCAGACCCGGAGCTGCCGCTCGGTCGTGATGGTCCGGTGCTCGACTGGCTCATGGAAGGACGAGGTGGCCGACTTCACCACCTCCTGCAGGTCGTCCGAGAGCGTTGTATCATCAAAGAGGATCACCGTCCCCGGCCGGAGATCGTCGGCGTAGTAGAGCGCCTTGTCGGAGACCGTGCCGGTGAGCTTGTAGGCCTCCGGTATGAGGTTGAGCATCGACCGGCAGGGACTCTTGCAGCACAGGCCCCCGCTTTGCACCACTTTGCACCACCTTGCAGCAGGTGATGTCAGTGAACGGCCGGCCGAATGGGCTTTGATCAGTGTTTTCAGCCCTTATCGGCTGTATTAGAGGATCACTTGCACCGTTTTGGCTTTCGCACACACACGCACACTCACTCACCCCTGAACCGGCGCCTGCGACTGTGTGGGTATTCTGCTGTAATTCAGTACTTAGAGAGAGACGCTTCTCTCTATCTGTACAGGTACCGGTAGAACCGACGCCGTTTTCGGCCGTTTGATCTTTGCAGCAGGTGGTGCAAACCTGCATGAAACCTGCTGCAAAGGTGCAAGGGCCGGAACCACCGTCCCGGCCCCCACCCTCGCCCTCATCCAACCACACCCCGCCGTCGTGAGCCCGGTGCCGGTAGACAGCCGCATCGAATGAGAAGAGGTGCTCCCGCCGGCGTATCGCGTATCCATCCACATCCCCGGCGACCGTCGTATCGAAGAAGCTGATCGCCGGGCACTTCTCAAGGAGGCGAGTATCTCGACAGCGCGGAGTATGCTTGAGGCCGGGGAGACCCCCGGGCTGGCCGGCGGGGTCTCCCCACCCACGGTTCCGGAACCTGTGACCGGACCAGCGGCGCCGGCCGGCCTGAGAAGATCAGGCTCGTCACGTCTCCGGGCGTTATCCGGTAGGTCTCAGCCTCGACACAGACCGTAAGCCCGCCGGCCGCGGTACACGCGAGTACCCCGTCCCCCGGCGTCATACGCACACGACCTCGACCGTGTACTGGTGGTTCCGCGTGCGACGAACATGGATCTCCCGTATTGCATGCTTATGCCGCTGGACCTCGATCGCCACCGCCTTCGGGATCAGGTAGAGCGGTACCAGGGTGACATTTATCCCCTCGGGGGATGACGTACCTCCGGCAGTCGGGTGGAGTGCTTGGGGGCGTTTCCGATCCGGGCTGCCATCTCGTTCTGGCTGCATTCTTGTCTTTCTCCTGTGCGCCGGCACTCTCTCCGGCGCATACATCCTTATCTGACGCCGTTCGTTAAAAGGATAAGGCCGAGGCCCTGAACACGAGATCGTGCCATATAAACGTTTCTTTATCCGAAAATAAATTGACGGAAAATTTGCCCCGGATCAGGAATCAGAGGGGATATTTAGAGCCCTGGTCTGTTCGCCCTTTCCCGACGATGCGAGATCCCCTGCACAGGCTTGAGAAGATCTCGCCGGGAGGATAGCAAAGGATAACCTCATGACCATTCCGGGTGTGGAGGAGGTCGATGATCCCGGCATCGGCGAGCTTTCGGAGCCGGGCGTGATAAGCCGTCTTCCTGACGCCGAGGTAATCCTGCATCTCCTCAAAGACCGCGCCGGCCATCATATCATCCCCGGCAAGCGATCGCTCCGCAAGCTGATAGAGGAGAGAACGCTCACCAGGGGAGAGGGCGGCGGTACGGGTGGCAAGCACTGGTGATTTCACTCCCGATACCACATCCTGGACGTCTTTCTGCGTGACCCCGCGACGGCCGTCCGTCTCCGTCCATACAGTCGCTGCCCGGAGGAGATCGATCCCGACCCGGATATCCCCGGCATCAGCGGCGATCTTCGCGACGAGATCGAGGACGCCGGCCGGCATCACCCCCGGGTAGAGACCCTGTTGCACGCGGTCGCTGAGGATCGCGCGGATCTCGGTCCGGGTATACGGCCAGAAATTGATCTCATGCGGGTGGAAGACCGACCATACCGGCCCGTCGGCCTCAGCACAGAGATTCTGGCGGAGATCGCTCGTGATCACAAAGACCCCGGCATCCCGGACACCATCCCATCGCTCGTGGAGCCTGAGGAGCTGGTAGAGGAGGATGTTGTAGGTGTCAGCGGCGAGGTAATTTGCATCATCAAAGCAGACCAGGAGGCGGGCATCCGCATCGCGGAGCCGGGTGGCGATCCCATCCCGGATCTCGTCGAGGTGCCGGCCGACTGAGGGAGTATATCCGAAAATCCCCTCGAATATGGACCGGTAGACTGCGGTCTGTGTTGCGTTCTGCCGGCAGTTGACGTAAGCGGGAATAACCTTCCGGGTGGCCTCTTTGAGCTCGGCAAAGACCCGGCGGACCGCTGTGGTCTTTCCGGTCCCGGGGGGGCCGCGGAGGATACCGTTTATCGCTCTCCCTCCCTGGAGGGCGGGGCGGATGAGGAAGACGAGTTCCTGTAGCTGGGCGTCGCGGTGGTTGAAGTACTCCGGGAGGTAGGTGTGATCGAAGACGTCGATATCCCGGAAGAGAGTCTGGTCATGGCGGAGGAGTGAGGAGTGTCGCATAGATCTACTTCCGGGGGCAGAG
>JAAZIF010000151.1 GCA_012510335.1 Methanomicrobiales archaeon
CCCACCCCTCTCCGTGGAGGTTCTGGTTCCCTTCGGCCACCCGGTACTGCGTGGTTATGCCTGAGGCGTCCGGCACTGCGGCAAGGGTCACCACCGAGTAGATCCGGCCATCCAGCTTGTTATCCGGCTCAAACCTGCTGCTATCAGCGGTGATTGTGTTCTTGCCGGAGGTGAGCAGAGAGGTGGTATCATAGGCTACCCAGTAAACACCATAACCTGTGGCGTAGACATTCTCGCTCTTATCATCACTCCCGTATAGCTTGATCCGGGGGAGTGCCCTGCCGTTCACGGTCAGGTCCGTCCATCCCGTGTAGCGGGGCGTTCCTCCCCAGACACCGACATAGGTTCGGGCCCATTGCACCTCCCCATCGAGGTCGAACGTGAGGGTGGCGGGAGGATCGTCGAGCCCGTACACACCATACGTGTGCATCCCTCCAGGAACCTCTCCCTGGGCTACGATCTCCAGGGGAATCCCGTTAAACTCATATATAGCACTACAGGGCGCCCCGCAGAGCAGGACCATGAACAGTGTGATCAGGAGCGTGGTGCGTCCTCTCATTCAATCATCTACCTCTCTTCTTCGGGAGGGGTAACCGCGCCTCCCCGGCGGTGATCGGCTCCTGTGCCAGCAGGGGAGCATCCGGCCTCAGAACCCCGAAAAACCTCCGGCCTGCCGGAGATCTCCTGGCGAATGGAAGCGTACACCATCTTTTCCATGAATATCTCTCCGGTTCTGGCAATGAAAGGTTCGCTGCTCCATCAAGGTCCGGGCCCGGGTTTTTGCGGGGGGTGGTTCGTCTCCGGGTCTGATCATCCATCACAGCCCACCGCATGGGGCGGGCCTGCGTGGCATGAGCGCTCAAAGCCTCCTCACCCCCCCTGGCCGAGCACCCATACGGGGCGCTCCACGACAGACTCGATATCAACCGAGAGACAGACGTCAGACGGGCGCATCATATCAGGGATCTCAAAGAGGATCGATCCATCGATCGATTCTTTCCTGTCGAGCACCCTCTGCGTGTACACCTCGCCAAACGAGGTTGTGGCGTTTGCCGGGATACGGAGAGGGGCAAAGTCTGCATCGCCCCAATGAAGCGTGAGTGCCGAGAGCGCCGGCGTCTCGATGGTGTAGTTTACACCGTCGAAGTTACCGCGATGTGTTGCGCGTATATGGATGACCATATAGGTCTTCCCTTTCGGTGCCGTTACGCTGACGGTCTCTCCGTCAGCCTTATACCAGAAAGTCGACCGGACCGCCGCAGAGATCGGGCAGACCGATACCTCGTTGCTTCCTGCCGGATCCATGTAGATGAACGGTGTCCCCACCATGAGGAGATCCTCCGGCACGGTGAACGTGCTGGAGGGAGCTACCGGCCCATCCGTCACAGCTCCTGAGGGATCGGAAGACCACCGAACCTCTCCTGAGGCGATCTCCTCTCTCGAGAGGAGGAGGCGGTATTTTAGGGCATCCCCTGCAGCCACCGTGAGAGGGTCAGGGGAGGTATCGGGCCTCCAGACCAGGCACTCCCTATTCAGGCCTGAAATCCTGCGGATCAGACATCCATCGGCGTAAACCATGAGCCACTCGCCGGACGAGATGACCCCGTCACCGTCTCCGATCTCCTCAAAATAGGTGTTGATCCCTGCGTTCAGTCGCGGATCGTCAGGGGGAGTGCTGGATGGTCCGATGGTTATCCGCTCTCCTCCCGAGGCCAGTTCCACCTCCAGGGACGAGATAGGGACACCTCCCCTGCCGTTGTACATAACGAGCAGTCCGTTTCGTGCAGCAAAGCCCTCTGGATAATCCGGGAGATCATTGGCAGTGTTGAGATCCTCGATCCTCTCGATCACGGGGCTCACACTGAAACCATCCGGATCCAGGTCCACCGGACCGGGACTGCCACCGGCATTAACCGCTATCAGGCCGACTGCGATCAGGAGGAGGGCCGCACCGACCCCTGCATAGATCCGGTTTGCCGGCATAACCCGGAGCCCCATCCAGAGTCCGCCGGCCCCCATAGCGCACAGCAGGGCTGAGATCAGAAGAACCTCAAGGGGGAGGGCCTCATCGGTGGTACCTGGCTCCTCCCCCCCGGACAGGAGACCCGGTTCATTCTTCACCGCTGTGCCGTCCTCTCTCTGCACCCTCTCGAAGCGCTGGATCGTGGTATCATTCTCCCCAAAGAGGAGCGCCCATTCATCCTCGGTGAATGTGATGCTGACCAGAATAGGGGGGCTGAATACTGCCCCCTCCGGCTCGAAGAGGAACACCTTATCTTTCGCGGCGATGCAGGCGCCGGGCGGGAGCTCCGGGATATCATAGACGGAGGCCCGGGCGACGGAGAGCCTGGTTATCGGCCGGCCACTCACCACCGCCACCGTCCCCTCGGGGATGGTGAACCGGGCCGCATCCCCGCAGGTGATGACGATCGTCTCGCTTACAACCCCGGTCGATGGATCGATCCTATCCCTGACATCCTCGGTCGTCTCCAGGGGATCGATCGCACCATTACTCTCCAGGATCACTGTTGTACTATTCTCCCCTGTCCCCGTACCTGAGTGATTCAGGTCAGCAGGGGTCGGATCAACAGATGCTTTTGGCAACGTGATGGGAGCAAAGACGCTGAACCTTCCTGTCCATCCGGATATGGTCCGGGTTGCCCCGTCGATCACCTGGTCTTCAAGCGGCACCCAGGCATCCGACCCTGCAGGCCTCACGGTCGCATTCTCCACCAGGATGTACCCCTCTTTCTGTTCGGTATGCTCCGCCGTCGCGTTCCTCACGGTGAGCATGACGGTGTAGTTGCCGGGGGTCCGGTACACGTGATGGGGGTTTTGTGTGGTGTTCTCGACAGTCCCGCCATCCCCGAAATCCCATTCCCAGATATGAGGATCGCCCTCCGAGAGATCCCGGAAACGCACTGAGAGCGGGGCCGGCCCCGTAAGGGGTTCGGCCCTGAAGTCAGCCTTCAGTGCCATATCTGCGGGTGGCAGCTGCCGGGCCTCCTTTCCTCCCATCTCCACCACCAGGAACTGCTGGGATACCGCCATAAGCGGTGTTAATCCGGCAGGAGTGCTCTGGATCGCCACTTCATTCCTGGTAGGTTTGAGGTAATCGCAGATATCGCGGGTATCTACGGCTACCTCTGGCCCCCCGGCTGATCCGAAGTCCCAGACGTTCGATGCGACCCGGTTACCGTTCACGTAGAGGTTCCCCTCATAATTATCTCCCCAGGGCACGAACGTTATCAGTTCCGCACGCGAAACCTGATCGAGATCGATAACAGGGCCGGCGAATGGCACGTAGGCGATCGCCCTCTCCGAAGTGGTGCCGTAATTGATCTCATCGACCCCCAGGACATCGAAACCCTCGTTTAGAAAGATCAATGATCGAACAGCAGATGGATCCTCATAGATCACCGCGAGGGTAAAGCCGCCCATCGAGAGTTTCGCGTCCTCGTCCTTGCGGCTGAACTTCGCGACATTCTGTCTGTTTTTCCGGAACTCAGGGGTCACATCGTATGTGAGGAGGCCGTATGCGTGATCGTGATAGGCGCCGATGTTGGAGATGTCGTGGTACCACACCTGAAGTTTGATGGGAACCCCGTTGAAGGTAAGCGAGGCATGCTTCACCTCATCGGAGTTGTCCCAGGCATAGGGTGCATAGAGCCAGGCCTCCTTCACCGTAGCGTTCGAGGGTATGGGGAGGTCATCTGCCGTCCAGGTGACGGAGAACTCTGTCCACCCCTGGGCGAAACTTCCGGAGCGGTAGCGGCTGTCCCCGAGGGAGTGGATGAGACCGCCGCGGATATCATGGATCCTCTGGGTGGTGATATCGCCTCCGCCCTGCCAGCGCTTGCCGTTGTAGCCGTTGTGCTTAACGGGTTTTGGAAAGCTGGATTTTTCGTTGTTAGACCTGTCGGTATCCTGGATCTTCTCATCAGGGTCGATCACTGCCCTGTAGGTCACGGTGGCGCCTTCCACCTTCCTGAGGGTCGGGTCTACAATGGAGATGGTGGTCTGGTTGCCGCCGGCAAGCCCCTCGACCGTGGTCGTGACAACGGGTTTTTTGCCGTCATCCACGTCGCTCGCATACAGGGCGACGGTGAACTCTCCGGATGCATCTGCACCCAGGTTCTTTATGTTGGGGATCATGACCACATTCGGCTGATTTGTGGATATAGCGTTTGCAGGGCGGGGGTTTACCATTCCCTCTATGGACAGGTCGATATCCCTGTAGACGCCGCCACCCCCGCCGCCACCAGTGCTGACAGTGATGGGGGCGAAGATGCTGAACGCATCCGTCCACCCGGAGATCGTCCGTGTGGTCTCGTTCTTTGTCTGCCTCTCCAGGGGCGTCCATGTACCGTTATCGAAGCGCCGGATCGTGGTATCGTATCCCGCACCAGAGAGGCGATCCCATTCATCATCAGTGAGGATGATGTTAACCTGGACTTTGGGGTCGAATCTCACCCCTTCCGGCCCGAGGATGAACACCTTATCTCCTGCGACGATCTGCGCATTCGCAGGCGGAGCCGGGACGGCCTCAACCGGGGCCAGGCTGATAGAGAGGTTTGTGATCGACTGGTTGCTCACCATCGCGACGGTGCCTTCGGGCACGGTGAGATCGATGCAGTCTTCATAGGTGATTACGATGGTCTCGTTCACCGATCCGGTCAGGTTGATCTTTCCTGAGATATACTCCGTCTTTTTCGGCGGGTCGACGGTGATGTAATGCGCCTGGTTCAGGGAATCAGAACCAAATTCGTTTGCTGCGGTGAGTGAGACGTTGTAGCGGTTCCGCCCGGCCACCCGGTGGATATACGTATGAACCGGGTGCCGCTCATCCGATACGTTCCCGTCCCCGAACGTCCAGCTCCACGAAGTCGGGTTATTCGTGGAGAGGTCGGTGAAGTTGACCGTGAGGGGTGCTGTCCCGGATACCACATCGACGGTGAAGTTTGCGGCCGGCGGCGGACCGGTAACGTTGATGTAATCCATCTTAACGGTGGTATCGAAGGCATCCGACCGGGACGCGTTCAGGGTGACGTTGTAGATGCCGGGAACCTCGTAGGTGTATTCAGGGTTCTGGTCGGTTGAGTTTCCACCGTCGCCGAAATCCCAGAACCACGAGGCCGGGCCACCGGTCGAGGAGTCAGTGAACCGGACTGTGAGCGGAGCCTCCCCTGCGGTAGCGTTTGCTTCAAAGTCTGCGGAGAGAGGGCCGGCGGGGTCGGTGACGTTGATGTAATCGATCTTTGTGAGGGTGTCTGTGCCTGCGTCGTTGCCGGCCGTGAGGTTGACGGTGTAGGTGCCCGGGGTCTCGTAGGTGTACTCGGGATTCTGGTCGGTTGAGTTTCCACCGTCGCCGAAG
>JAAZIF010000152.1 GCA_012510335.1 Methanomicrobiales archaeon
GCCGCCCGCTGGGTGCCGGGGGAGGCCATCGATATCGAGCACCACGGTACGAAGGAGTTTGATGAACCGCTCATCGTCATCGACCCCGTCGACCCGGAGCGAAACGTTGCAGCGGCGCTCTCGATCTCACGGATGTTCGAGTTCGTCGAACTCGCCCGCGGCTACCTGGAGGAGCCCTCGGAGATATTCTTCCACCGGCCATCCCCACCGCTGCTCAGCCGGGAGGTCTTTGCCCGCCTGCTTGCGGCGCGGGGGACGTATATCTTTGCGATCACGTTTGCGACACCTGACTACACGCCGGATACAGTGGTCCCCCAGCTCCGGAAATCGGCCGGGTCGATCCTGGAACTCCTTGAGCGGAGCGGGTTTCCGGCGAACCGGATCGATGTCTGCATGCAGAAAGACCACTGCATGCTCCTCTTTGAACTGATGGCAGAAGAGGTTCCGGCGGTACGGCGCCATATCGGGCCGCCGGTCTGGTCGCCGGAGAACGCCGCGAAGTTCGTCGACAAGTACGTCCACGACGGGGTATTCGCCGGCCCTTACATCGAGGACGGCCGCTATGTCGTGGAGCTCCCCCGCCCGTTCACCCGGGCCATCGACCTCCTGCGCTCAAGATCTCTCCTGAATGTCTCGCTCGGGAGGCATGTCCGCCGTTCGATGGAGAACGGATGGACGGTGAACGCCAGCGCAGGGTGCTGGGACGAAGAGTTTGCCGGGTTTCTATCAGGATTCCTCGGGCGTTCATCACCTCTCGTACGGATCCGGAGGGTGACGGGGAGATAGGATTCCGCGGGATGCATAGGGTTATTTAGGTGCCCCGGGATCCGGAAGATATCTCATGAAGATCCAGTATATCCACTCATTCGACCTCTCACCCGCCGAGGCCATCCACCTCCAGGCGGAGCTCCGGTCTAAGATCAGCCTTTCCGGTGATCCCGGGGAGATCTCGGTTGTGGCAGGCGCCGATGCATCCTACGCAAGGGGTTCAAACGAGATCTATGCAGTCGCGGTCGCCCTCCGCTGCCCTGACCTCACCATAATCGAACGGGCCTTTGCCCGTGTCACGACAACGTTTCCCTACATCCCCGGACTCCTCACCTTCCGGGAAGGCCCCGCCCTCGTCGAGGCTTTTTCGAGACTGCAGTCGGAGCCCGATGTCATCTTCTTTGACGGCCAGGGGATCGCCCACCCCCGGGGTCTTGGCATCGCAAGCCATATGGGCATACTGCTTGACCGGCCCACCATCGGGGTCGCAAAGAGTCTCCTTGTGGGTGTGGTGACAGATCCGGGGCCCGCCCGGGGCTCGACAAGCCCGATGCTCCATGACGGCGAGACGATCGGTATGGCGGTGCGGACGAAAGACCTGACGAAACCGGTATACATATCGGTGGGCCACCGGATAGGTCTCTCGCATGCGGTCGATCTCGTGCTTTCAACCGCCCGGGGGTACCGACTCCCCGAACCGACCCGGCAGGCCCACCTCTTTGCAAATGTGGTCAGGAGAGCGGGAGGAGAGGTCACCCCCCTGGATGGGAGGTAGCAGGACGAAATGGTTATCAGTGCGAGCGCCTAATATGCGCTCATAGCCGCCCGGCACGGCACAGGCCGCCGGGGAGGCTGGAGTGTGTGAACC
>JAAZIF010000153.1 GCA_012510335.1 Methanomicrobiales archaeon
GATATCGGGTATGGCGCGATCCTGGATCCAGAACTGGCCAGGCGGGTACGCTACATCATAGAGAATGCCGACTGTATCCTTGCAGTCTCAGAGTTTAGCAGGAAGGAGATCCTCGCTGTCGCCGAGCCACGCCGGCTTGAGACAGTCTACAATGGTATCGATACCGATGTATTTTCACCCCGGGGCCGGAAGGAGGAGATTGTCCTCACTGTATGCATCATCAGCGCGGCAAACGTCAGGGTAAAGGGGCTTGAGACCTTCATCGATGCGGCCCGGCATCTCCCCAAAGTGCGGTTTGTCCTCCTCGGGAGGGTTATTGACGATGTGTTTGAGACCCTGAATCAGGGCGTCCCATCAAATCTTGAAATTATCATGTCTCCCTCACAGGACGAAATCCTGCAGTGGTACCGCCGTGCAAAGGTCTACTGCCAGCTCTCTTATCGGGAATCCTTCGGGGTGGCACTCGCCGAGGCGATGTCCTGCGAGTGTGTCCCCGTGGTGACAGACAGGGGCGCCCTGCCGGAGGTTGTGGGTGATGTGGGGTTTGTGGTGCCGTATGGGGATGTCCAGGCGACTGTTGATGCCATTTCAAAAGCATTCACTTCAGACATCGGGTCTGCCACACGGGAGAGGGTGTGTGAGGCCTTCTCCGTGGAACGGCGGGCTGAGAAGCTCCACCGAATTATCGCGTCGTTACAATCGTGACCAGGAACGACTCAACGGGCACCCGTAGTGAATGACGACTCGCATAATAAGGGCGTGGGTGCATTGCCTACACAGCAGGAGGCCCCATGGGCCTCCTTTTCCCACTTAAAGGGGGGACGGGCATCCATGACAAACTATAAATATACCCCCATATAACGAGGGGGCGTTCAGCTCCTCCTGTTCGCACCAGGGCGGGGGTGCATGAACCCCTGATCTATGCGTGTCTGCATGCTCACCACGACCCACCGGTCCCGCGACGGCCGGATTTTCGAGAAAGAAGCAAAGAGCCTTGCAAAGAAGCACGATGTTACGATCATTGCTCCCTCAGATGCCAGAGGGATTGCGGAGGAGGAGGGCGTGCGGATCGTTACCGTTCCAAAGCCGGCATCACCCCTCCTCCATGGAGTGACGCTCTGGCGGGTGCTCCGGGCATGCTGGGGCGAGGAGTGCGATGTCATCCATTGCCATGAGCCGGATGCGCTCCTGCTCGCGCTCCTGCTGAAGGCGACTCAGGGCAGGAGGGTCGTCTACGATATCCACGAGCACTGGCCAAGTGAGATCCCGTTCGATCTCGGAATCCCGAACGTACCCGTTCTTGAGGCTATGATATCGCGAGTGGAACTCCTGCTCGCGCGGTTTGCCGACGCGAAGATTGCAGTCAGTGAGAGCGTCGCCGGGCGACTCCGGGGGGGTAGGACGGAACCCGTAATCATATCGAATTACTCAGTCGCCGGCCTGGCACCAACGGACCCGGGGGTAAGGGAGAGGCATGGTGTGGTCTACATGGCCGGAAACATGCAGATGTTTCACGGGATCCGGGAGTGTATCCAGGCGATATCAAAGGTTAGGGTGAAGTTCCCCGACGTCTCTCTGACACTTATTGGGAGCATCCGCGCGGATATCGGTGCGATCACAGCGAAGATCAACCCGCGGCCGGAGATCACGATGACCGGCTATCTCCCCTACCGGGAGATGTACGAGACCCTGCGCGCGGGGAGCGTAGGTCTCCTTGTCTTTCAGCCCGACTACCACAACGCCTACATCGGCCTTCCAAACAAGCTCTTCGATTACATGCTCTGCGGCCTCCCCGTCGTTGCGAGCGATTTCCCGGAGATCCGGAAGGTGGTCACTGATGCGGGGTGCGGGGTTCTCGTCGATCCGACGAATCCGGATGCGATCGCGGAGGCTATCGTCTGCCTGATGGAGCACCCGGAGAAGGCGCGGAGGATGGGGGAAAGCGGCCGGAGGGCGGTTCTTGAGAGGTATAACTGGGGAGAGATGGAGGAGAGGTTGCTTGCAGTGTACCGGGAGATTGAGGAGCAGGGGGGCAAAGGGCAGATTCGCGACTTCGCAGGGTAAGGAGATCCCGATGATGCGGTTTCACAGCTGTTCGACCTGGCAGAGTAGGGGCTGCAGGATCTGGTGAGAAAAGAATGACCTGGTGGACTATTGTAGAGAAACCTGTATGATCCGCCTCTTTGCGATCTTCAACGGGACTATCCTCAACGACGATCAGAACTGGTCCCCCACTTATACAAGGATCCGGTTTCTGCTCTCGGGACTTGCCAGATATGAAGATATCACCGTCGGTTCAATCTCGTTTGGGCTTCTTCCTGGAAAGGGCATCCCCGCCAGGATCTACAGTGATGCCATCAAGATTGCTGTCGCCCTTCGTTTCGCGTATCGCCTCATCAAAGATAGGCTTCTTGCATTTTTTGCCTACCTACACTCGTTGATGATGTTCCAGAACAGACATCTCTTCCGGCTCTGTGTTATCTACAGGATCCCGACTGTCATAGATATTCACGATACCCGTGAAC
>JAAZIF010000154.1 GCA_012510335.1 Methanomicrobiales archaeon
AAGACACATAGCGGTGAAGTCGGCACCCTTGAGGCAACGGTGGTCGACAAGGAAGGAAACGTCGTGAGAGGGGCTGACGTCGGTGTCTACGACGGTGATCTGCGGATCGAAGGGATGCTCACGACCGCTGAAGGCAAGGTGAGCATCGGCGCCCCGATGGGCACCCACACCGTCCGGGTCACAAAACCCGGCTACCGGTCGTGGGAGAAGAAGGATGTCGAGGTCAGGATCGGCCGCTCGACCGATATCGGTATCGTGCCGCTCGACAAAGAGAACTACTTTGCCGAGATCCGGGTGAAGTCCCCCTCCCGGGTGGCGTCGATCGGCTCAAACCCCCAGTACGAGATGACACTGAAGAACGTCGGCCGAAACGACGACACCTACACCCTCTCGATCCAGGGTCTCCCCGAGCAGTGGTATGCCCGGTTCCGGGAGAGCAGGGAGACCGCCGAGGAGGTCTCCGAGATCTACGTCTCGGCCGGCGAGGAAAAAACCCTCTACATCGACTTCATCCCGCCCTACTCGGTCGATATCGGGGAGTACAACTTCACGGCGCTGATAGGCTCCGCGGCCCGGCAGTACGAGGAAGACCTCACCCTCCGGCTCCGGGGATCGTACAGCATGCGGATCTATGCGAAGAGTTACCGCCACGAGATCAACCGTGGGGATACCCTCACGTTTGACGTGACGATCACGAACGCCGGCACCGGGGGCGCCCTGACAAACGTCGGGCTCAACATGAGCGCGCCGCAGGGGTGGCGGGCGAGCGTCGACCCGGCGACGGTTGCAAGCCTTGAGCCCGGCGAACGGGCGACGGTCCAGGTGACGGTAATCCCGCCGGCCGATATCGTCGCCGGCGAGTACAAGGTCATCAGCCTCGCGAAGAGCGATCAGGCTGAAGGAGAAGACGAGTACCGGATCGTCGTGAAAGAACGGTCCTACGTCGCGATCCTCGGTCTCCTGGTCATGGCCGGGGTCGCGGCAGGGCTCTGGTATATGTTCAGGAGGTACGGCCGGCGGTAGAGAGGAGAGTGTCAAATTAGATGGAGTGCCCCACGGTTATGGCGGGGCTCTAATATGGCCGGTGTTCTATCGCCAGGGAGAGTCAGGCAATCCCCGGCGAAAAACTCCGTATCGATTCATCGCTCGAACCTGACGCCGCTCTCCGGCGCCAGGATCTCAAACCGCGCCCCCTCTCCAGGCACCCCGGTCTCCCGGATGGCAATCCCGGTGATCGAGAGGATCTCTCTCACAAGGAAGAGCCCGAACCCCGTGTGGCTCCCAAACCCCCGCTCGAATATCCGGTCCTTATGCTCATCCGGGACGCCCACGCCGTTATCCTCCCAGATGATCCGGACACCGCCATCCGCCGGCACGGCCGTGACACGGATCTCGTTTACGGTCTTCCCGTGCCGCATGGCATTCTCCAGCAGGTTGTAGAAGGCGGATGAGAGGAGAGGATCCGCGTATATAGAGACCCCATTGAGGTCGGTGACGATCCGGATCCCGGCCGGCCGGAGCGTCTGTGCCGCCGAGATGACCAGGGGTTCGATGAGGAACCACTGGGGAGTCCGGGCACCGAGATCCTGGTAATCCCGGGTGAACTCGATCTGTGACTGTATGATCTCGGCAGCAATACGCTGCTTCTCAAGGGATGCGGCGACTATCGGATCGAGCGGCCTCTCCTGGAGCAGGGTGGTATGCGCCAGCGCAACAGTCACCTGGTTTAAGATATCATGCCGCACGATGCTGTTCATAAGGCTGAGCTTCCTGTTAGCCTCGATGAGCGCCGCCTCGGCCTGCTTCGAGGCATCGATATCGTGTATGGCGTACTCGACCGCGGCCAGATCTCCATCGTCCCCGTAGACCGGTATCGTGCAGACCTCAACCCAGGCGTAGCGTTGGTCTTTCCGGAGCATCCGGAAGGCGTAAAGCCGGTCGGAATTTGGCTCCTGCATCATGGCAAGGAAGACCTCCCGGTCATCGGGATGGATCGACCGCTCGATGAGGCCAGGGTCTTCCAGGCACTCATCGACCGTATACCCGGTCAGGCGCCCCCATGAGGGGCTGATGTACTCGATGACCGATGAGGCCGCATCTCTGCGGATATAGCAGTCATGTGCTTGCTCGATAAGCGTTCTGAATCGTTCCTCGCTCTCTCGGAGCCTCCTATATGCACGAATCCTGGCAAGGAGATCACCGATCAGGTTACCTGTGACCGTGAGCAGTGTGACATCGTCCCCCGACCAGGCCCGCTCCTGTATTCTGGTATCAAATCCCATGACCCCCAGGATCTCGCCGGCGGTCGCGACCGGCACAAGGAGCAGTGATAAAACCCCCTGCTCTTCGAGGAACGCACGCTCGGCCGCGGCCTCCGGAGGCAGGCCGGCCACGGAGGGGATGCAGACAGCCCTGCCGGCCATGATCTGGTCCATCCCCCGGGGGAACGAACCGATCTGGATCCCTCGCAGGAGTTCGATCTGCGGCTCGATCCCCTCCGCGCACCACTCGTAAGTGTTATATGCGGAGGTGTGGTCGCCGCTGAACCGGAAGATGTAACTCCGGTCGACGCCCAGGTACACCCCGAGCACCCGCATCGTCTCGTTCAGGGCATCGTCCAGGCCGTCAGAGCCCAGTGCCACAAACCGCGCCGAGATCGAGCTCACCATCTGCTCAAGGCCAATACGGTGCCTTATCTCTGCCTCCATCCTCTTCTGCTCCGTGACATCACGGAGAGACTCGATTGCGCCGGAGAGCCTTCCTCCGGAATCATAGAGGGCGGATGCCTTGGCCCAGAGGCAGATCTCCTCCTCCCCGCCGCCGGGTGAGGGGATACGGATCTCGCGTGCGAGGCTCTCGCCCCCGCTGGAAAGAACTTTCTCTGCAAGCAGTGGAGGGTAATCGTCGGGCATCTCCCCGGAGATTGCCGAGGCCCCCTGCCCGATGACCTGGTTCTTTCTGATCCCGGTCATCTCCTCCATCGCCTGGTTCCAGATCGTCACCGTTCCTGAGCGATCGAGTACAAACGTCGGGTCAGGGAGGAAATCGATTAT
>JAAZIF010000155.1 GCA_012510335.1 Methanomicrobiales archaeon
AGGGGGAGGGGGCAAGACCGCTCGCCGTCCAGGCCTGCACCGAGGATCCGGCCGATAGAAAGACGGCCCTCGCCTGCAACGAGTTCATCAGCCAGTCAGCGGAGATCCTCGCCGGCCATCCCTTGAATGCCCGGAGGATGGAAGAGGGGCTGGCCCCCGCAAACCTCCTCCTGATCAGGGGTGCCGGGAAGATGGGTGCGTTCCCTGCGTTCCAGGAGCGTTACGGGCTCTCCGGGAGCGTCATATCCGCGGCCACACTCATATCCGGCATAGGGAAGGCCGTGGGGCTTGAGCATATACCGGTGCCGGGGACGACCGGGTCGGTCGACTCGGATCTGGCCGCCAAGGTGAATGCAGCGTTCGGGGAGCTTGAGCGGAAGGACTTCGTCCTGATGAACATAAAGGGCGCAGACGAGGCCGGCCACGATGGGAAAGCTATAGAGAAGCGGGACTTCATCGAGGTGATCGACGCGGCCCTCGAACCGCTGCTCACCCTCACCGATACCCTGCTCGTCATATGCGCAGATCACAGCACCCCATGCTCGATACGGGACCACAGTGCCGACCCGGTGCCGGTCGTGATCAGGGGTCCGGGGGTCAGGGTAGACCGGACGGTTCGGTTCGATGAGATCTCGTGTGCGGAGGGAGGACTCAACCGCATCCGGGGCTCTGATCTCATGCCGATCGTCCTGGATCTAATTAATAAGAGTCATAAGTATGGCGCATGAAGATTATACCGGCAAATGGAATCGACAGGCGATCACGACTGGATCAGGGGCTGCACCCTCCCTGACAATACCGAGCTCCAGGAGAGGATGCTCAAGACCGACCAGGATATCGTCATCGGGGACCGGTGCAGGATCGATTACGGCCTCTGGGGCAGGAAGGTCGTGGTCTGTGAATTCAGCAGGATAAACGGCAGTATAACCGCGAACGGCGACGTCAGGATAGATAACTGGTGCGAGATATCCGGCGATGTCATCGCAGATGAGGACGCCTATCTCGGCGAGGGTGTGAAGATCCAGGGCAAGCTGATCGTCAGAGGCGACCTCGATATCGGGGATAACGTCCAGATCGAGCGTGGGTTCGAGGCGAAAGGCTGGATCTCCATCAGAAACCCGATGCCTGTCATCGTCTACATAGTTATGTACCTGGTGGCCATCCTCGGGATCGAGAAAGAGGAGGAACTGGACTCCATCCTCGAGAAACTCTTCGGTGATGAGGAGACACCGGCCGGGACACCGCTTATGATCCCGGCCGGCGCCGTCCTCGACATGCAGACCTTCTCGGTGCCGGGGAAGATGGTCATCGGGTCGGGGTGCCGGCTGCACGGGAATATCCGCGCCGGGTCGATAGCGGTCAGGGAGGAGACGACAATCTTCGGGAGCCTCCATGCGCAGAAGGATGCAAGCATCGCCCCCGGGGTGGTCATCCACGGCGATCTCCAGAGTGCCGGCGATGCTGTGATCGAGCGGGGTGTGCATATCCTCGGGAGCGTCTCCTGCCGGGGCCTCACCCTGCACGAGGATGCCCGCGTGGACGGTGTCATCAGGGCGCCCGGGGGCCTGAAGATCGAGAGGCAATGAGAATGATGGTTGCAGATATACTTGATGTTGACGAATGCCGGCTGGTTGAGCCGTCGTTTGCGGAACTGACGATAGACTCCTACACAGCGCTCCTGCTACATACGCTGGCGGACGAGTCCCGTATCCAGATCGACGATGTTGAGGAGCCGGTCAGGCTTGCGGATGAGGCCAGGATGCTGATCGATGAGGATGAGGATCCGATCGCGCTTGCGCTACACGACGATCACGGGTGGCACGCTGTCTCATTCCTCTTCCGGGATCCGACGCTCGCTGCGATCGAGTGCTTCGAGGCCATCGGCGGCGATATCTACCAGGAGAGGCGGGCGTCATGGCTTGCGGCGGTACGGGAGTACTACAGCCTTGATATCTGCGAAAACGCCATCCCCGCCCTCGAAGATCTGTCCCCCGGCCGGGAAGAGATGATCCGCGATCTCATCGGCGAGGTCTGGGGCGACCGGCCGGGAGCCCTCTGCCTCGACTGCTGCTGCGGGTCCGGTGCCGGCACAGCGGCCCTCAGGGCTCACGGTATGGGGACGCTCGCCTACGACAACGATCCGGCGCTCCTTGCTCTCGGGCTTCACCGGGGCCGTCTCGTGCCCGCTGA
>JAAZIF010000156.1 GCA_012510335.1 Methanomicrobiales archaeon
ATGCAATGGGCTGCATCGACGCGCTGAAACCAGAGATCATGCTCTCACGGATCACCTTTAAGGAGGCGCGGGAGTACATCAGGAAGAACGTCGGGGAGTACCACGAGGTCGAACCCGGCTACAGGATATTCGATGTCCATATCATAGGGGTTCCGCCGCTCTATGTCGGTGTGGAGGGCGAACACGTCATATTCCCCTACACCAAACCCTGCCACGGGACGTTCGTGGTGAAGATCCCGGGCGGTGATGAGATCGCGCGGCTGAGGGCGGGGAAGAAGTAACCCTTTTTTGACTCTTCAGGTCTGTTCTCACTGTCTGATGATGCGGGGGTGGCATTATTCTTTCCAGGAGACGCGGTTGAGGAGGAGACCGGTCTTTCCGGAAAAGGGCCTTCCGGCGCTCCCGGCCGATCCGATGCGCACTTTCGGTTTGTAGTAGCACGCTTCGCGCAGATAAAAGAAAGATCTATCTCTTCCGGCCTGATCGTATCTTCGGAAGGGCATCAGGTTCTATCTCCCAGCCTACCAGCGCAGGATCGGGTGCTCGCCGGCGGGGAGCACCTGGATGGCACAAGCTACCGCCATCCAGGCGGTGGATACTGCTGCTACGTGAGGCATTATCGCCGGCACCGGTCCGGTGTGGCGGAGGCGCCCGATGAATGAGGTATAAATTCCTCGAGAGCGGTACTACAGTATTGAGAGCCCTGCGGGTATTGTCGAGCCGGGTTCCCTGAATTTACACCGATGCGAGCGGGTACCGCGCCCTTGAGGCAGGTGAGGTGATGAGCGAAGTGTTGAGCGTGCTTTTGATCGGTAAGAAACCCGGTAATATCGAGGGGATGCTACGCGAGTGCGGGCGCAAGATCGAACTTATGCACTGCAAGCGCCCAATGGACGGACCTGCCCTGGTATCGGGTGGTGGAATCGATGTTGCGCTCCTCGATCTCGCGGACGGGCAGGAGGTGGCGGTTCTGGGTCATCTGCGCCGGGCAGCCCCAAACATACCGATCATAGTGCTAACCGCGTTGAAAGAAGATCCCGTTGCGCTCTACGCGATGCAGAACGGCGCGCAGGATTACCTGGTCCGGGGGAATATCAATGCGGATCTGCTCTGCCGGGCGATCCGGTACGCGCTTGAGCGAACGCGGGTGGAGGCCGCGCTCCGGCACTCAGAAGCTATGTACCGAAGATTAGTCGAGAACCTCAACGAGGGTGTCATCGCCGTAGACGAATCCGGCATCATCACCTTTGCAAACCCGCGCATGGGGGAGATCCTCGGCTGTCCCGCAGAAGATCTGATCGGATCGCCGATCTCCGGGTTACTCGGTGCTCCCGGCGGGATGATATCCGCTTCGAGGAATCAGTTCTGCCGGGAGACCGACCGGAGACAGGAGTTCGAACTGGATCTCCGCCACAGCGATGGTGGGTGCGTCCATGCGCTCGTGGTCACATCGCCGGTCACCGATGAGTCCGGCAGGTTTCGGGGCTCGATCGTCGGCGTACTGGATATAACCGAGCGGAAACGGGCTGAGGAGGAGCTCCGGAACCGGAATGAGCAGCTCATGGCTCTCAACCAGATCACCAGCGCCTCTGCTGCATCCCTCTCCCTCGCCGAGCTCCTGGAGGGATCGCTGGAAAAGACGCTTGAGCTGATGGGGTTTCACGTAGGTATAGTCTATATGCTCGATGCTGACCGGAAACGGGCTCTGGCGCAGTGTCAGAGGGGCGTGCCACCGTCATACATGCCCCAGAACCGCGCGATCAAGATCCACCACTGGCCGTTCAACTTCATATTTGTCGCCGGCCAGCCCCGTTACATAGAACAGCGCCCTGACCTCAACTCCGTCGAATCGGGTATACTCAAGGGTCTCGATGTCTCGGCGCTCGCCTGCATCCCGCTCGTCGCAGAAGCGGTTGTTGTCGGTGCGGTCTATGTCGGAAGCCGGGCAAAGGAGTCATTCTCCCGGGAGGAGAGGACGCTGCTTGAGATGATAGGCAAAGAGATCGGGTCAGGCATCCTGAAAGGTGTACTCCACAAGAGGCTGGAGGTGGCGAACCGGGAGGCGAACCTCTACCTGGATATCATGACGCACGACATAAGGAACGCCGAGAATGTCTCGGGCCTCTATGCCGGCCTCCTCATCGAGATGCTGGAGGGGGAGGCTGCCCTGTATGCGGAGAAGATCCAGAGCAACGTTCGCAGGAGCGCCGAGATACTCAGGAACGTCACCATAATCCGCCGCATCCATCGCGAACCACCTGATCTCGGTCCGGTCGACCTTGGTGCCATCATCAGAGAGGGGGTCACCGACTTCTCTGATGTTGTGATCGAGGTCGAGGGTACACCCTGCCGGGTCTGGGCCGACGACCTCCTCCCCGAGGTCTTTGCGAACCTGATCCAGAACGCCGTCAAATCGGGTGGTCCGGAGATTGCGATCACCATCAGGGTGGAGGATCATGACGGCGAGAGTGTGCTGATCTCTCTTGAGGATACCGGGCCGGGCATACCCGACCCCCAGAAGGGATCGATCTTCCACCGGTTCGAGCGGGGAGGGATCGGGGGGTGCGGTGATAAACTCGGGCTCTTCATCGTCAGGACGCTCATCGAGCGCTACGGTGGCACTCTCAGGGTGGAAGACCGGGTGGAAGGGAGATCTGACCTCGGTGCAGCGTTCAGGTTCACCCTCCGTGAGGTTCTCCATCCAGGGGGCGATGACGGGCGCTGATCCCGGGAGGAGTGCTATTCTCTCCCGCCTGGACAGGGTCTGATGATCCACTGCCGGGTACCCTTCCTGCCCTATTTGTCCCCGATGCTCCGCCAGACGTGGGCGAACCTTTGAGCAGCGGTGTAGTGCCCGAGGATGCCAAATATGACGAGGAGCCACCCCAGGTAGTTTAAGCCATAGATCTCCCCGGGGATCAGGATCGTGAGCACGCCTGCGATCATGATCAGAACCAGCCGGTCTGCCCGACCGAGGATGCCCCCGTAGTATCTGCCGACCCCGACGGCCTGTGCCTGGGTGCCGAGGTACGATGACATCAGAACCCCGGTCAGGGCGAAGACGCCTATAGGCCAGGATGCGGCCCCGCCTGCGATGATGCCGGTGATTATGAATATATCTGCGTATCGGTCTATGACATGGTCCAGGAAATCCCCGTAGGGGCCTGCGATCCCCATATCCCGGGCGAGCGCCCCGTCAAGCGCATCGAAGATGGCGTTGAACGCGACCATGGCGACACCGAACGCGACGCCGCCGGCGTAGAATGCGATACCGGCAAGTATCGATACGAAAAAAGATGCAGCGGTGAGCCCGTTTGGGGTGATCCCGATCTTCCGGACCAGGTTTACCACGGGCTGGACGATGCCCTGCATATGCGGTCTGAACTGATCCAGTGTCATGCGTTGAGA
This sequence comes from Methanomicrobiales archaeon, assembly GCA_012510335.1. Classification (GTDB taxonomy): domain Archaea; phylum Halobacteriota; class Methanomicrobia; order Methanomicrobiales; family Methanoculleaceae; genus Methanoculleus. The sequence goes on from JAAZIF010000156.1 coordinate 3,409, forward strand.
TCCATGTAATCGATCCAGTCGATGGATCCGTAGGATGATGGCAGTTCTCCCCGGATAAACTGCTCGATCCTGTCTGCACATTCTTCGATGGAGGTAATGGTTGTATCCAGTTCAAGGATCTGTCCGGCTAATTGCCCCTCGATCGTCTCGACCAGCATGACATCGAGAGCCTCGGCCTCGATATTCTCCCTGATCTTCTCCGGTGAGTAGTTCCTGAGCGCAAGGCGTTGCCGCAGGATATCGGGGCGGCACCTGAGCACCACCACCCGGTCGCATGGGAGGTAGTGCGCAATATGCCCCTCGACGATCCCGTCAAGGGATTCAAACTCCGCTGCCCACAGGTCGAGATCCACCACCAGTGTCTGGCGGTCGCGGTCCTCCTCGATGATGTAGGGCTGCACCGTATCGGCCAGGTGGACAACCCGGTGTCCACGACGCTCAAGTTCGGCGGCGACGGATGTCTTGCCGGTGCCGGGCGTGCCGGTGATACCGACCATCATAGGTCTTTGATCGCCTCGATGAACCGAACGTTCTCCCAGTCTTCACCGATGCTGACCCTGATGTAGTGATCGCCGAGCCCGGGGAAGGAGGTGCAGGACCGGACGAGGACGCCCTTTGCAGCAAGCCGCTCCACCGCCTCCTCACCGGTGAGCGGTGAGACATCGATCATTACGAAGTTTGTGTCAGATGGGAACGTATGGAACGGTATCTCTTCAATGAACCGCTCTCTCCACAGCCGGACGTGATCACAGACTTCAAGCATCCGGTCCGGGTCACCGAGCGCCGCGGCGGCTGCTGCCAGGGAGACCGCATTTAAGGCGAATGGGGTCGCTGCCCGGGAGTAGAACGGCCCCAGCCACGCCGGGACGAATGCGTAGCCGATCCTGAGCCCGGCGAGGGCGAAGGCCTTTGACATCGTCCGCCCGAGGATCAGGTTCTCGTGCCGTCGCATGAGGGGGCGGTAGTCGATATCCGAAAACTCGATGTACGCGTTGTCTAGAAAGAGCAGCCCCTCAATCGCCTCGAGGATCTCTTCGACATCCTCCGGCGGGACCGAGTTTCCCGTGGGGTTGTTCGGGGAGCAGAGGAAGGCAAGTTTCGCTCTCCGCGAGGCCTTGATGAAGGCCGCCGGATCGACCGAGAAGTCCTCGCTCCGGGGGATGTTCACGACCCTGGCGCCATGCGCCCCGGCCGCAAGCCCGTAGAAGGAGAAGGTCGGGGTCGAGACGGTCACCACCTCCCCGGGCTCGATGACCGTCCTGATCACCGTCTCGATGACACCGTCCATCCCGGCACCGGTGACGAACCGGTAATCGCCGTGATAGCGCCGGAGCGCTTCAACGAGAGCCGTAGCCCGTGCATCCGGGTAGCGGTTTCCAGCCCGGAGGGCGGCGGTCGCGGCCTCGATCGCGGCCGGCGACGGGGGGCGGGGGTTCTCGTTGCTCGCGAGGCGGGCCACCCGGTCGATGCCGTACTCCCGCGCGACATCCTCCGCCGATCTCGCGAAGGAGTAGCCGGCCGGACCAGCGTAATGCGCCCTAACCAAGCGCTGCATCGACGACATCGACGGCCCTGTCGATCTCCTCGTTCGTGATCACCAGCGGCGGGATCAGCCTGAGGTTCCCGTCGGCGGCGCAGTTGACGAGCACCCCACCATCGGCGCAGGCCTGCTGCACCTCCGGGCACCTGTCACCGACCGACATGCCGATCATGAGGCCACGGCCCCTCGGACTGTGGCGGGCAAGCCCCCTCATGAACCGCTCGCCCTTCGCCGGGACATCGGGGAGAACCTCCTCGATGACATCGATTGTGGCGAGTGCCACGGCGCAGGCGAGCGGCCCCCCGGCGAAGGTGCTCCCGTGCTCGCCCCTCTTGAACTCGAGCCCCTCGCGGGCGAGGAGTGCGCCGACAGGAAACCCGCTCGCAATCCCTTTTGCGAGCGTGACGATATCAGGGGTGATGCCGGTATGCTGCAGGG